>JAIYBR010000225.1 GCA_027488435.1 Flavobacteriales bacterium | reverse complement strand
GTTGCCATTAAAAGGCCACCAGCCCACGAGGCCATCGGTGGGAACATAGGCGGGAACTTGCGCCACTGAAGGCAATGAGAGAAGGGTGCATAGTGCACAGGCCAGTACGTAAAGATTTTTTTTCATAACAAACAGATGGTAGTGCTGCCTTGTCCCTGAGGCAGGGTTACGTGTTGGTTTGAATAGCGTGGGACGGGGCTATGAACTGCGCGTATGCAATTCGTGGACAAATATAAGGGCGAGGGGCGAAGGGGGTTCACTAGTCAATAGTCACTATTTACTATTCACCACTTCACTATTCACCTGAAAGTACGAAGTACCATAAGAGTGTGGTTTTTGCCGGGGGCGGGCCTCGACTGCGCTCGGCCACCGGTCCACTCATCCTGTAAAATGGCCTCGGCGTTGCTTTTGGATGGATGGATTTAACCGCAAAGGCGCAGAGAGCGCAAAGAATTATTACTCTGCGTTCTCTGCGCCTCTGCGGTAAGAAAAAAACAAACCGAATCAGAGCGAGAAACAGAATCAGAATGAGAACTACCCACAAACCCCTCACCCCTATCCCTATCCCTTTTGTCCCTAAATTCGCCCCCCAAATGAAGTACAAACGCATCCTGTTAAAATTGAGCGGTGAGTCGCTCATGGGCGATAAGCAATTCGGTATCGACAACCAACGATTGTTGCAATACGCGGAAGAAATCAAGGAAATCTGGAGCTCCGGAATTCAAATAGCCATCGTTATTGGTGGCGGCAATATTTTCCGTGGTGTGCAAGCCGAGCAAGGTGGCATGGAGCGCACACAGGGCGATTACATGGGTATGCTGGCCACTATGATCAACAGCATGGCTTTGCAAAGCGCACTCGAAAGCATCGGCGTCGACACACGCCTGCAAAGCGCCATCGAAATGAAAGCCATCGCTGAGCCGTTCATCAAACGCCGCGCGGTTCGCCACCTCGAAAAAGGTCGCGTGGTCATCTTTGGATCGGGTACCGGAAATCCTTTCTTCACGACAGATACCGCTGCATCCCTTCGCGCCATCGAAACAGATTGCGATGTGATCTTAAAAGGTACGCGTGTAGATGGCATTTATACAGCCGATCCGGAGAAAGATCCAACTGCAACACGTTACGACAAGGTAAGTTTCTCCGAAGTGTTTGAAAAGGATTTGAAGGTGATGGACATGACAGCGTTCACGCTGTGCAACGAAAACAAATTGCCCATCATCGTCTTCGACATGAACAAAAAAGGGAACTTAAAGCAACTCGTTGAAGGCACGCATGTGGGGACACTTGTGAGTTTTTAATCATCCATTATTTTAGCGGCACAATTAGCGAAACAGTATATGAGCGATGAAGTGAAAATGGCTCTCGATGAAGCCACTGATGCAATGCAGAAGTCATTGGATCACCTCGATAACGAACTCTCTAAAATCCGCGCCGGCAAGGCCTCTCCCGCCATGCTCGACGGTGTGAAGCTCGATTATTACGGTTCACCCACCCTGTTGAAAAACATCGCGAACGTGAATACGCCCGACGCGCGCACCATCACGGTGCAACCGTGGGAAAAACACATGCTGAATGATATCGCTAAGGCCATCATGGAAGCCAACCTCGGATTGAATCCGCAGAATAACGGTGACCTCATCATCATCTCTGTTCCGATGCTCACCGAAGAGCGACGCAAAGACCTCAGCAAGCGTGCACATGCCGAAGGCGAACACGCTAAAGTCGGTATACGCAATGCGCGCAAAGAAGCTCTCGACTTCATCAAAACTGCTCAGAAAGACGGCCTGCCTGAAGACGAAGCCAAAGCAGGCGAAGCGAAGGTGCAAGAGCTCACCGACAAATTCAACCGCAAAGTGGAAGAAATGATCGCGGTGAAGGATAAGGATATCATGACAATTTAAACATAACACCCCGAAACAAAATAGGCTGCCCGAGGGCAGCCTATTTTGTTTAGTGTCTAGTCTCTATATTCCTGTAGCTTCCACTTCAGCAGCAAGTGCCAAAAATGCAATTGTCATAGAAATACCGATTGCCAAACCGACAATTCCACACACTAATCCGGCTATAGCCTGACCTTTTCCACCATGGGTCTCAGGGCTCTTCTTAATCTTAGCCAACTGAACGGCGCCCACCACGCAACCAAGCAGTGAAAGGATGAAACCAAAGAAAGGTACCCAGCAAAATACCAGACCTACGATACCGCAAACCATTCCGGCAACGCCAAGACCCTGCGATTTTGTTCCCTCTTGAGCCAAACCAACAGCTCCATTAGATGAAGCAAAATTCAACAATTGCTTCACGCTTACTTTGTTTGCCTTACGCTCTGCTTTTTCTGCCTTTGCAACTGCCTTTTCGGTCTTCACATTAGCTGCAGCAACTGGAGCCGCTTCAACAACCGCAACTTCTTCTGCAGCAGGTGTGGTGGCTGTTTCCTGAGCAACAGCAACATTCTGCTCAGCTACTTCAGAGACAACAGGCTTTTGGTTTACTTCCTTCTTCGCTTCGTTGTTCCAAGAATACCATTCAACGTGGTATCCACCGGTGTGTTGGCGCTTTTCAACGCTGCAAGAAGCTAGCATGGCTACTACCGCCAATAACATGTAGAATTTTGAAAATTTCATAGAAATTAAGTTTTAAAAAATGTGATGATTATGATTTGAATTAAGACAAATATATTCCGAGCACGCAATTATGCCAAAATTCCAAAAAAAAATTACTATTAAAATCAATATCTTTGCAGCCTTTAGAAATTATTATCCTAATCACGTGCTCCATAGCATAAACTATTTACGCTTTTTAATCGGCGCCATGCTGGTTATACTTTCGACCGTGATGGCTGGGCAATCTCATACGTTTGAAATTCTCAGACAAGGTGTAGCTTACAGCGATTCGTCCTTCTATGATATTCAGGCCAAGAACGATAATGAATATTGGATTGCAGGCAAATACGGTATAATTAAATCAATCAATACCAACTTCGAATTAAAAACAGCAACATGCGATTTGAGCGGCATCGATATTTACAAACTCGACTCTTTTGATGGGGTTTCGATGGCGTGTGGCGATTTAGGGACCGTCTACACGTTCGACTCAAATAATGATAGCTGGCATGGAAGATCGGTGAAAGGTTACGAGAAATGCTGTTTCTATCACATCAAGATTTGTAGCAAAAGCTCCATTTTTATTTGCGGAGGTGTATCGGCTATTGCACATTCCAAAAAACGCATTCCGCATGGGTTCATTCTTCATTCTACAGATGGTGGCCTTACTTGGAACAAGGTGTACAGCAACCCCTTTCACATGGTATGGACCATTGAACTCGACAACACATCCAACACGCTGTATGCGCTCATGTACACCCCTAACCGCACGTTTATTTACAACAGTACTGATGGCTTGAACTGGCGCAAGGCGACAAATCTCAAAAAGGGCATCTACCAAGACATTCAGGTGAAAAATGGTCAATATTTCGCAATGGGCGGTGAGCCATGGGGAAATGGTCGCTTGAAATCGGGAAATGAACTATCAGTTTTTAAGGATACAGGAATTATCTGGAGTAGAACGCTTCATAAAAACACTGAATACCTCACGGCAAGCAAAAACATCTTAATAGTAAGAAGTGAATCGAAAACAGAGACTTTCGTTTTACCTCTGAATCTGGAGTTCAACTTGTATGAACTTTCGTTCATGACAGAAGATAAGGGAATAATCGTTGGAAGTGGCGGAACAATCGTAAAGGTCAATAGGCAAACTTCACCGCCATCTGCTAATGCAGTTCTCAAAGATTAGTTCCCAAATAAGTTATGTATGGGCTAGCTTCCGATACTTTACCAGCGCCTCAAGTATCAACGCGGTTGTTAATGATTCCGAGGAGAAAAACAGATTGTTTCTTATGACAGTGCCGCCACTAAAGTAGACACCGGCATCCCAAAAGAAATTACCACTTGAGTCCTTTTTCGCATTTTCTAAAAGAAAT
Organism: Flavobacteriales bacterium; assembly: GCA_027488435.1. Classification (GTDB taxonomy): domain Bacteria; phylum Bacteroidota; class Bacteroidia; order Flavobacteriales_D; family Sanyastnellaceae; genus JAIBBG01. The sequence goes on along the minus strand of JAIYBR010000225.1, from coordinate 9,886 downwards.
GTAATAGCTCTGTCAAGCGCTTGCCTTTGGTCCGCTGCATTCGAATCTCCCATATTGAGGAGAGCCAACACCGCATATGTTGTATTTTGAATCGGATCTCCGCGCTTTACACGACGCCTGCCTGTATACGATCCATCTGAATTTTGTGACTCCAGTAAGTGACGTATGCAAAGTTCCTTCGCCTCCTCGAGATCCTTGAGCCCTGCTTTGTATGCTCTGGATAGAAAATAATGTATGGCATATCGATTCGGATAATATATACCAGCTGTGCTCCATCTTTTTCTTCTTACTTTTCTTGTAATATAATTGACAGCACAGCTGTCAGAACCGCACATATTTCCCTCGGCAATTGTGTTCGCTCGGGCCAACAATACATTACAGTTTACAATGGCGTCTAAATCATTCGCTCCATACGGCATATATGGCTTACCTGGAATCGGGTAACTTCTGCTTTTGGGTAACAGAAAAATAAAATTATCTGCTATTGTTCGAAGCAAATAAAACCCCTTCGGGATGCACCTTTCCTCTCCAAGCCAGGTCATGTAAGCGCCGAAATGTTTTTTGCCATCCTTCAAAAAGTTATACCAATGCAAATTGCATCGCCCTTTGTCTGTATATCGCAGATAAACTTGATTGTAGGAGTCTCTGGTCACGGGGTTATTTTCGATTAGCCCCAATTTGAATTGATAATACTCCGCAAGCTCACCTGCTGAGGTGTCATCTGCATCGTTTACCACATTTGCCGCATTATTAATAAACCCACTACCTAATTTAAAATTTGTGGGTCTGCGAACCGAAATACTATCACCGAGTAGGTCGATTCGATTAGGTTTTAAGAGCCGCCAGAAATTATACTGTCCACTACTTTCAAATGCCTGAACACATTCGAAAGCCGAACTCAATGCCGGTTTTAAAAAAATCAGCGAGCTATCTGATGAAACAGATTCAGCTAAAGAATTATGTATGGCTAACGTTGTGAATGCATTTGAGTCGTAATAACTCTGGCAAGAGCCCAAAAGCAAAAATGGCCTCATCATTTGCATATACGATGGCCATTCGCCTTTGTAGTTACTCCCTCCAGAATCGACTTTAAATTGTTGGTCAATTATGTATGCTGATGAACGATTAATAATGCTGTCTAAATCACTACTCGTGAATTTCATCTGACACATCAAATCATCCTTAGGAAGAAAACATGCGCAGCAAAGCACAATCAACCTAAACTTAGCAGCGAGATTATCGAATAGACAATTTTTCACACGCAATCTTTCTTGCCAATTCATCGACTCCAAAATAATCATCCAATTGTGGGTTTTGAATATTTGCTATCGAAGATATCGTTGATTCTATAACCATGGGTATATCCAGAAAATGGATTCTATCATGAAGAAATGCGTCAACCGCAACTTCATTGGCGGCATTGAGAGCGCATGGAACAATACCCCCAACTTCATTGGCTTCAAAAGCCATCTTCAAGCATCGAAACACTTCCGTATTTACACCTTCAAACGTTAGGCTCGGATAGTTCAAGAAATTAAAACGCGGAAAATCTGCATAGATGCGTTCAGGATAGGCGATGGCATATTGAATGGGGAGCTTCATATCGGGTAAACCCATCTGAGCCTTCATACTTCCATCTGTAAACTGAACGATGCTGTGAATGATGCTCTGTGGGTGCACAATCACATCTATCTGCTCCGGTCTCAGATGGAAAAGCCACCTTGCCTCGATCACCTCTAGCCCCTTATTCATCATGGTTGCTGAATCGATGGTGATTTTCGCACCCATCGACCAATTCGGGTGCTTCAGCGCCTGTGCCTTGGTTACGTTGGCAAGCTCCTCGTGTGACTTGCCACGAAAAGGACCTCCGGAAGCGGTGAGATAGATCTTTTCTATCGGATTATGCCATTCACCTGCCATGCACTGGAAGATGGCGGAATGCTCGCTGTCGACCGGATAGATATTGACCGCGTGTTCTTTGGCGAGAGCCGTAACCAACTCACCGGCTACAACCAATGTTTCTTTGTTGGCCAAAGCAATATGCTTTCCCGCTTTGATGGCTCGAATAGTAGGCTCCAATCCAGCGAAGCCCACAAGCGCGGTCAACACGATATCGATGGATTCAGCTTCTACCACCTGAGCCAGCGCCTCTTTGCCCGCAAACACTTTTATGTCTGCCGCCCACAATGCATCCTTTACCAGATTATACTTCGACTCATCGCCAATGACTGCGCAATTAGGCTTGAATTGAAGCGCTTGCTGGATGAGCAAGTCGGCGTTGCTTTGCGCAGTCAATACTTCAACGGCAAATCGATCGGGATTAGCAGCAATTACCTCAAGTGCCTGCGTGCCGATGCTACCTGTGCTGCCAAGAATGGCTATATTTCTCTTTTGCGAACTCATGAAATCAAATAAACAGTACAAGCTTACGAAAGTGCTTGCATGTTCTAAAATCAAAATGCCCCGCCGGAGCGAGGCACTTACTATTTCTGCATGGAGCCTTAGCCTTTTAGCGACTCGGCACCTGCAACAATCTCCAGAATTTCTCCAGTAATCGCCGCCTGACGCGCTTTGTTGTAATTCAATTTCAATTCCTTCACCAATGCGCCCGCATTATCGGTTGCCTTGTGCATCGCTGTCATACGCGCTCCGTGCTCTGAAGCTACTGAGTCCAAGAGTGCTTTGAACAACTGAACCTTCAACGTACGCGGTATCAACTCGTCAATGATCTGCTCCTTCTGTGGTTCAAAAATGTAATCGGTCTGCGATGACTTACCCGCAACTTGAGTAGGCACGACAGGCAGGAATTGTTCTGTAACGATGAGCTGTGAAGCCGCGTTCTTGAACTTGTTGTAAACCAAAACCACCTTGTCATACTTACCGGATACGAACTGCTTCATGATTGCATCTGCAATGGCTGAGCTGTTGTCGAAGGTGAGCTTATCGAATACACTGTAAGGAGATTCACCTAAACCTTCTGTGGTATGATGAGAAGTCTTCTTGTATACATCAAACGCCTTCTTACCGAGTGAAAGAATCTTCACATTGGCATTGCCGAAATCCGCTTTCATCTGATTGCGAATTTCCTTGATGACGTTGTTGTTGAAGCCACCGCACAAACCACGGTTTGACGTGATGGCTACGACCAATACATTCTTCACATCGCGCTGCTGGCTGTAGATGCCTTCCGATGCATCGAGACTTGAGCTTACATTACTCAAAATCTCCTGCATTTTTTCGGCATACGGACGCATGCGGGTGATTGCATCTTGCGCGCGCTTCAGCTTGGCAGCACTCACCATTTTCATGGCCGAGGTAATCTGCATGGTGCTGTTCACCGAGGTGATGCGTAAACGTATTTCTTTGAGATTCGCCATCGTTGTCTATTCCGAAACGGTATGCTAATTCTTAGTTGTAACGTGCTGTCAATTCCTTGGCAACCTCCTCGAGTGTACCGGTCAGGTTGTCGTCGATATTACCTGCACCAAGAGCGTTCAAAACGTCCTTGTGATTCTTCTCCAGGTATGCGAGGTAATCTTCTTCAAATTTCTTCACATTCTCTACTGGCACTTTTGAAAGCAAACCTTTCATACCGCAGTACAAAATGGCTACCTGCTTATCTACTGACATCGGTTGGTTTTGCCCTTGCTTCAGGATTTCCACGTTGCGACGTCCTTTATCCAATACGAATCGGGTCGTTTCATCAAGGTCGCTACCGAATTTCGAGAACGCTTCCAATTCGCGGAACTGAGCTTGGTCAAGTTTCAACGTACCGGCCACTTTCTTCATCGACTTAATTTGAGCCGAACCACCTACGCGGCTTACACTGATACCTACGTTAATCGCCGGACGCACACCGCTGTTGAAGAGGTTTGTTTCCAAGAAGATCTGTCCGTCGGTAATAGAGATTACGTTGGTTGGGATGTACGCAGAAACGTCGCCCGCTTGTGTTTCGATGATTGGCAACGCCGTAAGCGATCCACCACCTTTCACTTTGCTCTTCAACGACTCAGGAAGGTCATTCATGCTGGCAGCTACGCTCTGTGTTTCGTTCACCTTCGCTGCACGCTCCAGAAGGCGGCTGTGGAGGTAGAAAACGTCACCAGGATATGCTTCGCGTCCGGGTGGACGACGGAGCAGAAGCGAAACTTCGCGGTATGCAACCGCTTGCTTCGACAAGTCATCATACACGATGAGTGCAGGACGACCGGTGTCGCGGAAATACTCTCCGATGGCACAACCGGCAAACGGAGCGTAGAATTGAAGTGGTGCCGGATCCGATGCAGTTGCAGCAACTACAACGGTGTAAGGCATAGCACCGTTTTCTTCGAGGGTTTTTACTGTAGCAGCTACTGTCGAACCTTTCTGGCCGATAGCAACGTAGATACAGAAAACAGGTTGACCCTTATCGTAAAACTCTTTTTGGTTGATAATCGTGTCAATGGCAACTGTGGTCTTACCGGTCTGACGGTCACCGATGATCAACTCACGCTGACCACGACCAATCGGAATCATCGCGTCAATCGCGCGAATACCGGTTTGCAACGGCTCCTTTACAGGCTGACGGTAGATAACACCGGGAGCTTTGCGCTCGAGCGGCATCTCAAACAATTCGCCCGGAATCGGACCTTTACCGTCGATAGGCTCTCCGAGTGTATTCAACACACGACCCAACAAGCCTTCGCCTGCCTTGATCGATGCGATACGACCCGTACGCTTCGCTACGGAACCTTCTTTCAAATCGCCGCTTGGGCCGAGCAATACTGCCCCTACGTTGTCCTCTTCGAGGTTCAATACGATACCACGCACGCCGTTTTCGAACTCGATGAGCTCACCCGACTGTACGTTGGAAAGTCCGTAAATACGAGCGATACCGTCACCCACCTGGAGGATGGTACCCACTTCCTGAAGCTCAGCTTCAGATTTGAATCCCGCAAGCTGCTCGCGCAGTATGTTGGATATTTCTGCAGGTTTTACTTCTGCCATGTTGTTGTTGTTTTAAACTAAAAGTTTATTCCACCTCGATGAGCGGAATCTTAAATCTCTGCTATATAAGGGTTCTCTGCAAATTCGCGCTTTAGCGCTTTAATGCGATTGGCAATTGCCGAATCGATTTGCTTGTCGCCCACTTTCAATACGAATCCTCCAATGAGGGAAGCATCCACTTTTTCAACGAGCTCTACCTGACCTCCTGCCAACTTCGATGCTGACTCCAGCATCTTAGCGCGCGAGCCTGCATCGAGTGCCACCGCAGAAGTAACTTCCGCTACCGTGATACCCTGGTGCTTGCGCAATTGGTTGAGGAAGCTGGTCACGATTTCGGGCAAAAAGCCCTCGCGTCCCTTGCGGGTAAGCAACGTGATGAAGCCCATTGTGAGGACGTTCACTTTACCGTCGAACATCTTGTGCAGAATGTCGACTTTCTTGTCGGCCTTTACAACCGGACTTGAAAGCATTATGCGCAAATCACGACATTCGTCCATGATGCCTTGCAACATAACCATATCGGTTTTTGCAGCATCGAGCTGTCCCTTTTCAATACAAAGGTCGAGCAGTGATTTGGCGTAACGCGACGCTATGCGGATTCCACTCATGATTAGTTTGATCGGATTTCTGCGATCAGTGATTCATTTAACGCTTTCTGCTTATCACTATCTGAAAGCTTCTCACGTGTCAACTTTTCTGCGATATCAACGCTGAGAGTTGCCACCTGATTTTTCAACTCAGTGATAGCAGCTTTTTTCTGATTATCGATTTCCATGCGGGCTGCTTCGATAATGCGAGTCGATTCCTCGGTAGCCTTAGTGCGAGCGTCAGAAACAATACTGTCTTTGAGAGCCTTCGCTTCCACCAGAATACGATCGCGCTCATCACGAGCCTCGCGAAGAAGCTGTTCGTTGCCGGCTTGGAGTTTCGACATTTCCTGACGCGCACGCTCAGCCTCATTCAAAGCATTCTCTATGCCTTGTGAGCGCTCATCGAGCGACTTCAGAATGGGACCCCAGGCCATCTTCTTCAATAAGAAGGCAACAACCAGGAAAGCCACTGTAGCCCAAAAAACCGTTCCGTACGAAACGCTTAATAATCCGTCCATGGATTTAAACTTTAGTTGGATTTAGCACGGCCATTAGCGAGGCCTGCTTGCGCTTATTAACCGAATACTACGAGGAGACACACGATCACAGCGAAAAGAGCAACACCCTCTACGAGAGCCGCAGCTACGATCATGCTCGCACGCAAATCACCGGCGCTTTCTGGTTGACGTGCCATAGCGTCCATCGCGTGGCTACCAATAAGACCCACACCGATACCTGCACCAATTGCTGCAAGACCTGCACCGATACCAGCGTAACCTGCTGCTGAGGCCGCTTCCAAAAGAACTGTCAAGAATTCCATTTTATTTGTTTGTGTTTGAGTTTGCTAATTAATGATGTGCTTCTTCATGATGATGTTCCTGTGTGGCATCGCCGAAGTAAAGCGCGGCCAACAAAGTGAATACATATGCTTGAAGAAATGCTACCAAAAGTTCAATGAAAAACATGAAAACGATGAACAGCGTTGAGAAGACACCGACGCCATAACCGGCTACAACACTCTTCTCACCGAAGATGAAAATGAGCGATGTGAACGCGAGGATAATGATGTGACCCGCATTGATGTTCGCTGTCAATCGGATCATCAATACAGCTGGCTTAATGAAAATGCTCAGGAATTCAATTGGCACCAAGATGAACTTGATAGCGACCGGCACTCCGGGAGGCCATACGATGTGACCCCAGTAATGAGCGTTTCCGTTGATAGTGGTCAAAATGAAAACGAACGTCGCCAACACGAGGGTGATGCTCAATGTACCTGTGATGTTGAATCCACCCAAGAATGGAATCAGACCAAGCATGTTCGAAGCCCAAATGAAGAAGAACGACGTGAGCATGAAAGGCAAAAACTTCTGTGCTCTTTTCTTTCCCAATGCAGGTATCGCTACTTCATCTTTGATAAACAGAACGAAAGGCTCCAACATATTTTGCATTCCCTTCGGTGCTTGCCCTTTGCGCTTCTCGTATGCTTTCGCCACACGAGTAAAGAGGAACAACACCAATGAAAGCATAAGCAACATGCCGAATACAGATTTCGTAATTGAAAAATCTGATACTGCATGTCCGTGAAACTCTTCGTGCTCTTCTGCATGTGCTTCAGCTGCAACAGGGACGCCTACTGCAAGGCTATCGGCAATCACTTGCAGCGTGTCGTGCATAGCTGAAACATCTTCGTGACTTTCTTCCGCGTGTTGCGCAGTATCAACCACATATATTTTCTCGTGATGAAGCACATAGCTATTGCCTGTTGATGCGCTAGTATAGGTTTTGGTGAACTCATGTTGCTCATCCATGAACACCGAGCTCATAAAGAAATCAAAGCCCTTATCTGTTTTAACAATGCAAGGCAAAGGCAACGTTACATGTCCGAAGAAATGAACGGAATGCGCATCGGAAATGTGATGCACAATCATCTCTCCTGCCTTGAATTTCCCCTCTTCTTCACCCCCTGATGCATAAGCACGCACTCCAGCCAGTTGAAGAAACAGGATGGCAACTAGCGCCGAAACACGGCTCAAGGCCTTGATTTTATTGGGGGTTTGTTTACTTAACATCAGGAATAATCCTCAAAATTGCGCGGCAAAAGTATGCACATATTGGAGTAGTGCCAAGTATTGAAGAGGAAATTTACGCACGAAAGCGAAAAAGCACGCCTGGCGTGCTTTTCAAGAGTTGTTGTAGGTTACAAGTTGAAAGTTGCAAGTTTGAAGCGGGCACAACCTTCAACTTTCAACCTGCAATCTGCAACTCAAAAACGATTCTATGCAAGCACACCGCGTGAAATCACAATCTTCTGAACTTCGCTGGTTCCTTCGTAGATCTGAGTAATCTTGGCATCACGCATCAAACGCTCTACGTGGTACTCCTTCACATATCCATATCCACCGTGAATCTGAACGGCCTCAACGGTATGCTTCATAGCAACGTGTGAAGCATACAATTTCGCGATAGCGCTGGCTTGGTCGTAGTTCAAATGCTGGTCCTTTAGCCAAGCAGCTTTGTAGACCAACAAACGCGCAGCTTCAATTTCAGTAGCCATATCTGCAAGCTTGAATGCAATGGCTTGATGTTGCGAAATTTCTTTACCGAATGCCTTGCGCTCTTTCGAATAGGCCAATGACAACTCGTAGGCGCCTGCTGCAATTCCGAGCGCTTGGGCAGCAATACCGATGCGACCGCCGCTGAGTGTTTTCATCGCGAACTTGAATCCGAAACCGTCTTCACCGATGCGATTTTCCTTGGGCACTTTCACATCTTGAAACATCAAGGTGTGTGTGTCGCTTCCGCGAATACCCAACTTATTTTCTTTTGCCCCGATGATGAAACCGGGCATGCCGCGCTCTACGATGAGGCAGTTAATTCCTTTATGACCCTTTGCCGCATCGGTTTGAGCCATCACGAGGTATGTGCTTGCGCTGCTTCCGTTGGTAATCCAGTTCTTCGTTCCATTCAACAAATAGTGGTCGCCCATGTCAATAGCGGTTGTGCGCTGTGACGTGGCGTCGCTTCCCGCTTCCGGCTCTGACAAACAAAATGCACCTATCTTCTCACCTTTCGCAAGCGGCACCAAATACTTCTGCTTTTGTTCTTCCGAACCAAAAGCTTCAAGACCCCAAGTCACGAGCGAATTATTTACACTCATGCAAACCGATGTCGATGCATCAATCTTTGAAATCTCCTCCATGGCCAACACGTAGCTTAGCGTGTCCATACCGCTTCCACCGTATTCAGGACTTACCATCATTCCCATGAAGCCCAACTCACCGAGCTGCTTCACTTCTTCCGCTGGAAATTTCTGGTGTTCATCGCGGTCAATTACGCCCGCTTTCAAGACGTTTTGCGCAAATTCGCGCGCCGCCTGTTGCACTGCTTTGTGCTCTTCTGATAATTCGAAATGCATTGTTCGAGATTTTAGGCCGCGAAGGTAGTAACAAGTATTACAGACAAGTTGAACACATATAAAATTCTGCGGATGGACTCGCTGAAGCTCGTCGATATGGCTAGGCGGCCGTTTGGACGCGCCACAGCGCGTCGCTGAAAACAGATTAATCTCGCGTCATTCCCATTCGCCATTCGCCCATCGTCCCTCGCCCCTAAAAAACGCCGCCCCGGCCTGCTTAACGCAAACCGGGGCGGCAATAAAACAAACAAACTAACTACAACTACTTCTTCATGAAGCTGCGTGTTACGCAGTCATTACCATTTACAATTCTCAACTGATACATGCCTTGCGACAATGCATCAACCGCTAATGTTGTTGTGGTTGAATTGATATTTCCTGAAGCTACAAGCTCTCCGGTGATGCTGTATATTGAATACAATGCAGAGCCCTTCATCGATGGCATGCTCAGTGTAAGCTGCTCAACTGCTGGGTTTGGATAAACCACAGTTTCATTCAGGGTTGTTTCAACCACCGAAGTTACAGGCACAAGCACCGCGTCAATTACGTGTACTACACCGTTATCAGCGATGATATCAGCTACGATTACCTGTGCGTTGTTGATGAATACACCGTTACCGTTGATGGTTACAGTTACATTCTGACCGTTCAACGTAGCGATCACTTGACCGTCTGACAAATCAGTTGAAAGAGCCGATGCACCTACTACGTGGTACAACAAAATCTGAGTCAAAAGACCGGTTGGGTCTGCAAGCAATGCATCGATTGTTCCAGCTGGAAGTGCTGCGAAAGCTGCATCTGTTGGAGCAAACAAAGTCAATGGACCAGGACCAGCCAAAGCGCCCTGAAGACCGGCAGCCAATACTGCTGCTTCCAGCGTGTTGTGAACGTC
>JAIYBR010000072.1 GCA_027488435.1 Flavobacteriales bacterium | reverse complement strand
TTTGTTTTCCAATACCACATTAAATGAAATTATTATCTGCGGTTTTCATCTGGCTTTGTGCTTTTAACTCAATTGCGCAAGATCATTTCACCTATTTCTGCGGACAAACAGCGGCCCGTGAGCGCCTGTTTTCAAGGCACCCACACGCGCAGGCAACCTGTGAACACGATAGCCAAGAACTGGAGCGATTCACTCAACTTCAGGAAAGTCAGCGTGGTGGGGGAACACAAGTCTATATCATCCCCGTCGTATTTCACGTCATTCACCTGAATGGCAACGAAAACATCAGCACCGATCAAATCATGGATGCCATCAATATTTTGAACCGTGATTTCCGAAAACAGAACGCAGATACCATTGCCATTGTAGATGATTTCGTAGATATCGCAGCCGACAGCTACATCGAATTTCGATTGGCAACAATTGACCCCGAAGGCAATTGCTCCAGTGGAATCAACCGTGTAGTGAGTGACCTTACCAACGATGGCTACAACTCCGATATTAAGCTACTTTCCAACTGGCCACGCAACAGCTACCTCAACGTTTGGGTGTGTTCCAACATTGGTAATAACGTCGCGGGTTATACATACATGCCGGGTGATGTAAACGGCAACTGGGGCGCACTCGAAGACGGCATCGTCATGAGAAGCGACTACGTTGGATCCATTGGCACAGGCTCTATTGCACGCTCGCGCACACTGACGCATGAAGTTGGACATTGGCTGAACTTGTATCACACATGGGGACCCACAAATGCCCCAGCGGAAGCCTCAAATTGCGATTTCGACGACAACGTGACTGATACTCCCAACACGATTGGCTACGTCAGTTGCAACTTGAACGGCGCCTCGTGTGGAAGCGCACGTGATAACGTTCAGAACTACATGGAGTATTCCTACTGTAGCCGCATGTTCACACAAGGACAGGCCAACCGCATGAGAGCGGCACTTCAAAGTAATACAGCGTCGCGCAATCAATTGTGGACTCAAGCCAATCTGGCGGAAACAGGGGTTTTAAACCCACCCTTATGTGCTGCTTCATTCACGTCTTCGCAATACACGGTGTGCGCCGGCGATGAAGTGGCATTTTTCGATAACTCATTTCACAATGTCACTTCATGGACGTGGGATTTTGGAGATGGTCAATCACTCGATGGAAACGATCCTCTGATTCACAAAAATCCAATACACGCCTATAGTGAGCCGGGCATCTACAGCGTTACTCTTACGGTGGGTAATGGTGTGCAAACTGTTTCTACTACTGAAACAGCCTTTGTGCGTGTGCTCTCGAGCGCTATGATGCAAGCGCCATTTTCAGAGGGCTTCGAGGGCACGTGGCCAGGCACCTGGATCAGCAACAACATCAATGGCGATGAGGCTTGGGAAACTACATCGACCGCCTTTTACAGTGGTAGCAAATCATTGCGTTTACGAAACTTTAATATCGACGCGGGTAATGTGGACGAACTCTATTCTGCAACCATTGATTTGACCGGAGCAGAAATGGCAAGTATTTCCTACAAATGGGCGTGGGCCAATCGTTCGACCGAAACAGACGACCGACTTCGATTGAGTGCTTCTGGCGATTGTGGTCTCACGTGGAGCATGCGCAAAATGCACAAGGGAACCACCAACCTGCCTACTGCCGACCCCACTGATGCATTCTTTGTGCCTGCGGGAATTAATGATTGGTCTGAAACAACGGTTGAATTAATCAACGATGAGTGGTTCAATGATCGCTTCCGTTTCAAATTCGATTTCACAAGTTATGGTGGCAATAACCTTTATCTTGACGACATCAACGTTGTAGCGGAGTTTCCATCCGGAGTAAAAGAAGTAACGCCATTATTCATCTATTCTGTTTATCCCAATCCGTCTGAAGGAGGTATGACACTTGACGTGCACCAGCTTTCTTCGGAATCAGTACAAATCTTACTCGTTAACGCATTAGGTCAAGTAGTGGATCAATTGCACAACGGCTCTCTCTCATCGGGTAAACACATATTTACCATCGATGAACAAGCCGCCGGCTTATATACGTTGGTTCTTTCGAAGGGAACGCACTCAGATATTCGTCGGGTTGTGTTTCGTTAGTGAATGGTGAATCGTGAGTAGTGAATAGTCGTGTGCGCCTGCTATTTACTATTCACCAATTACAATTTACTAAGCTCAAGGGCACCCTATCTTTGCCCCCGTCTGAAGTATAACATGCAATTGTACCGATGAAAAAACTACACAATACCGTCGACAGGCGTTTACTCAAAGAGCGCATTATCCAAAGCAACGAACCACGAACCACTGTTTCGTTCTATAAATACCACCCTATCGCCAACCCTCCATTTTTCCGCGACTTCCTTTTTTTACAATGGGAGTCGCTCGGTGTATTGGGGCGAACCTACATCGCAGCCGAAGGTATCAACTCACAGATAAGCATACCCACACATCGGTTCGAGGAGTTTCGTGAGAATCTTTTCAATATTACTTTTCTGGATGGTGTGCGCTTGAATACGGCGGTAGAGGACAACAGCAAGTCGTTCTACAAACTCATTATCAAGTTGCGCCATAAAATTGTTGCTGACGGTATCGACGATCCGGGTTTCAATCCCTCCGACACAGGCGTTCACCTGTCCGCTCAGGCTTTCAATGAGCTTACATCACAACCCGATACTATTCTCATCGATATGCGCAACCACTACGAAAGCGAAGTGGGTCATTTCAAAAATGCTATTCTTCCTGACGCTGATACCTTCCGCGAAGAAATTGAAATGGTAGAAGACATGTTAAGAGGTAAAGAGGATAAGAAAATTGTCATGTATTGCACGGGTGGCATTCGATGCGAAAAAGCTTCCGCTTACCTTAAATACAAGGGATTTCCTAATGTCCACCAACTTGAAGGCGGCATCATCAAATACGCCCGCGACATCAAAACACAAGAGTTAGAAAATCGTTTTCTCGGTGTCAACTTCGTATTCGATGAGCGGCTTGCGGAGCGTGTTTCCGACGACGTAATTGCACAATGTCATCAATGCGGATCCCCATTCGATCGTCACACCAATTGCGCTAATCTAGCTTGCCATATCCTCTTTATTCAATGCGATTCATGCAAGGAGAAAATGAACAACTGCTGCTCCGATTCGTGCAAAGAAATTTCTCAATTGCCGGAAGAAGCTCAAAAAGAATTGCGCCAGGGAAAAGCGCCGGGGCGTAACATTTTTAAGAAGGGGCGCGGCGAACATTTGGTCTTTAAACCGAATCGCATTAAACCGATATAAGACTATCCACCTATTTCACTCAGCTTCGGAACACCCTGTATTCGAAGGAAAGAGATGTGTTCACGCAAGGCCTCTCCGAATGTAGATTTCTCATTGTATGGAATTCCGTACTCCGCCGCAGTTTCTTTTACGATTGTGGAAATTGCTGGATAATGAACATGGCAAATTTTCGTAAAAAGATGGTGCTCAATTTGAAAATTAAGTCCTCCCACATACCAAGAAATCCATTTGCTTTTCGTTGAAAAATTCATGGTTGTCCGCATTTGATGCTCAGCCCATGAGTGTGGTATAAAACCATTTGCGTCGGGTTGTGGAAAATCCGCATCGGGAACCACATGAGCCATTTGAAATACAACCGAAAGAATTAAACCACTGACGGCGTGCATTATCAGAAAACCGGAAATGGCTTGCCAAGCGGGCATTCCAAGAAATATAGGAAACCAAATCATAAGAAGGAAATACGCTGTTTTTACCACAGTTGTCTTGAACAACCAAATAGCATTCTTCGTGTTCGATTGCCTGTTGAGCCCTGCTTTTTTGTAGTGAAAAAACTGCACTAGATCCTTCAATAAACCCCAATAAAGAGTCAAAATCATATAAAGGAAAAACGCATAAAACCATTGATATCTGTGCACTTTCGTGGTTGGTCCGTGAGGCGAAAGCTTCAGGGCAAGCTTTGTATCTATATCTTCGTCTAGGCCGGTAATATTGGTGTATGTATGATGCAAAACGTTGTGCTGCATTTTCCAATTCATCACCATGCCCCCCAATAAATTCAGACTATAACCCACCCAACGATTGACACTTTCATTGGCTGAATACGCCCCGTGGTTTGCATCGTGCATTACGCTCATTCCAATGCCCGCAAGGAAAACCCCTGTTAATGCAAAAATCAACAGACTAATCGCTGGGGTCGGCAACAGAATCCATTGACACGCGATACAACCCAAATACCCCCCCAGCAATACGATGGTTTTCACAATCATAGTAGAGTTTGCATATTTGCTCTGGCCTGTAGACTCAAAGTAATTCTCGACACGTGAGCGCAAATCCTTGAAGAAGATTTGCTGTTCCGGTGAGCCAAACACAATTCCCGGTTTCGATTTGTGATAATTCAACGTAAATAAATATGTGCACAAGGTACTAAGCGTAATGGGCGCACGCGTAGATTCGTACATTAATTAATAAATCTTGGCCTTACGTTTTTATTTGCTTCTGTTTGTAGCGTGCGCCTTTGCGGCGTGCACAGAAAAATCCACACAACCTATGCGTGGACATTATCTTCTACGTTTTTATACAGATAACGGCACAATACCGGTTCGTCTCGACATCACAGAACAAGGCAAATGGAATATCATCAACGCAGAAGAGATTATTCAATTAGACTCGATCGTCTTCAGTGGTGATTCCTTCTTTATTAAGCTTCCACTTTTCGACTCTTCTATGCGTGGCTATTGGCGTGGCGATAGTCTTTTCGGTGAATGGACTGATCATTCTCGAAAGGATTACAAAGTTACATTCACAGGCGGAACAGAGGTGGCTGGGGACTGTGATAGTCAATTAGAAGAATTCAACTACAACGTTGAGTTCTCGCCGGGAGATACATCCGACGCGACCAAAGGGGTTGCTGTTCTGCAGAAACACGGAAATGTTGTTACCGGAACAATCATGACTGAAACGGGTGATTATCGTTATCTGCAAGGCGAATGGAAAAAAGATACTATTTGGTTATCTGCGTTTGATGGCACTCATCTTTTTTATTTAAGGGGTGAAGTGAGGGGCGACAGTATTATCAATGGATTATTCCTAAGTGGTAAACACTGGAAAGAATCATGGATTGCAATAAAAACTCCTACCAACACCCTTCGAAATCCATATGGCATCGCAACGATTCAGGTAAACGAAAACCCCACATTCACTGTATTGAATAGCAACGAGTCGCCTGTTGTTTTCGATTCTTCCACGTGGAAAAACCAAGTGAGTATTATTCAAATAATGGGATCATGGTGTCCCAATTGCACAGATGAGAGTCGTTTTCTAAAGGAGCTCTATTCTGAGTTTGGAAATCGCGGACTACAAATCTTTCCCGTTGCATTCGAACGCGGCGATGATGTAGCGTTAGCCTGCAAGCGTTTGACAAGTCAATTCAAACAACTACAACTACCCTATCCATTTTATTATGGTGGTAAAGCCAACAAAGAAGAGGCGCAGAAAACACTCCCTTTTCTAACAAGTGTTCACTCCTTTCCAACGACCGTTTTCATCGATAAAAAAGGAATCATTCGCCGAGTGTACACCGGCTATTACGGGCCGAGCACACGCGGTGAATACACGAAACACTCCACCGAAATTCGATCACTCGTAAATGATTTGCTAAGCGAATAGCTTCGATAGTCGCTGCTTACGAACTAGCTGTTAGTTCTTGAAATCACTTTGCTTATCAACCTTGAGACGCTCTGCCCGGTTGGCCACATCCCAGGCTGTTTGAAACACAAGCCTCGTAATGGTTTCCATTTTGTTGTACAAAATCTTCGGTGCATCATCGCCCGGCTTGTGATAATCTTCGTGAACACCGCTGAAGTAAAAAATTACCGGTATGTTGTGTTTCGCAAAATTGTAGTGATCACTTCGGTAATAAAACCTATTAGGATCATTAGGGCTATTAAACGTATAATCCAGATCCAGTTTCGTATAGGTGTTGTTACATCGTTCAGAAATGGCGTGGAGATCAGAGCTCAACTTATCGGAGCCTATGAGATAGATGTAGTTGGAATCCTTATGCTCCGGGTCAATTCTACCAATCATATCTATATTCAAATCACAAACGGTTTGATTAAGCGGAAACACAGGATGATCAGAATACCATTCACTTCCTAGTAAACCCTTTTCTTCTCCGCTAACATGCAATACAAGCACACTTCGCTTCGATCCATGACCTTCCTTTTTTGCCGTTAAAAACGCCTCACCAATCTCTAGAGCGGACGCCGTCCCACTCGCATCATCATCAGCTCCATTGTGGATTTGTCCATTGATAATTCCAACGTGATCATAGTGTGCGGAAACAACAACCACTTCATTCTTCAACAAAGGATCACTTCCTTCGATATAGGCCAACACATTCTCCGCCTCTATTCGCTCGGTCTTTTGTTCCACATGAAAAGCAAGCTCTTTGCTCATGAATAGCGGTTTGCTCTTCTTCCCCCGTTTTGCTCTTGCTATTAATTGTTCAACCGACTGGCCTGTTTCCTTCAGAAGTTCATCCGCAAATCGCGGGGATATATAAATGACCGGTATGTAATCTTCATCTTCTGATTTAACCTCTCGTTCGAGCTGCATCCGTGGTTGTTCCAGCCAATAACGAATTCGCTTCATATACATCTCATAATTAGAGTTCACCACAAGCAATGCAGCACCTCCTCTTTTCTTTACTTCTGCCGCTTTCAGTGAAACATCATCATTCCAGTCAGAAGTTTGGTTACTTCCTGTAATCAAACTTTTACCATCCTTATCAGTTGGCTCTCCTTGCAAACACATCACCCAGCTTCCTTCGGGCAACGACTTCACTTTCTTGTAATCGTTATAGCGTTTTTCAGAAATACCATAGCCTGCGAAAACTAATTTACGTGTGCTCAAATCTTGGGCGTCTAAACCAAAAAAATAGAAGTCATCCAAAAAGGAAAAACTTTCTTCCGTCGTCCTCGCGGTTGAACCCAGGTTTGTCTCCTTCTTCAATGGATAAGTTTGATACCAACCTTGATTTCGAATTGGATCCAAGCCAATAGAATCATAGTATTGAGAGATATAGGCAGCAGCTAATTCTTGACCCTTTGTACCCGTCTCCCTTCCTTCAAAAGTGTCTGAAGCCAATGTGAACACATGTTTCTTAAGTTGTTCAGCTTGAATCGTATTACCAATCCTTACAGCAAACGTATCTGGTTCCTGAGCTACAAAATGATTCACGTGAAAAAACGCGAAAAACAACATCCAGTATTTCATATACAACCAATCTTATTTACACGGTTTTCATGACGACCGCCTTCAAATGCGGTAGACAAAAACACGTGTGTGATTTGCTCAGCCATTTCATTTGAAACAAAGCGGGCCGGTATACATACAATGTTTGCATTGTTGTGTAAGCGAGCCAACTGCGCTATTTCAGGCAACCAACACACAGCAGCTCTTACTTGTTCGTGCTTATTAGCAGCCATTGCTACTCCGTTGGCAGAACCACAAATAAGGATTCCTAAATCGCCTTGTGTTTCTACCGCACTCGCTACCGGATGTGCATAATCTGGATAATCAACACTTTCACTTGAAAATGTTCCGTGATCCATAACCTCATACTCTTGCATCAGGAAATTCTTCAATTTTTCCTTCAATTCAAAACCTGCATGATCACATCCTATGTGTACTTTCTTCATATAACTATACTTAACTGTAAATACCGTGTAGACCTATAAATGACGTGACTAAATTAAAGCGACACTTATCAGCATAGCACATGATTTTTCGTGTATTCACATTTGACAACCTGTTAAAACTTTATTTGGTTTTAGGGAGCCTTGTCAGACATAGGTAGTTTCAATCTGAAAAAGAAAGAAAATTTTACATTAATTCCTTCAACTCATTCACATAGCAACACACAATTCACATGTTTCTTCAACAGGTCTCTTTCAAACAACAACAAAAGAAGAGTCAATGTTTATAAACCACCAAAGAACCTGATTATCAAAAAATAACTACTCTCATAACGTGTTAGCTTTCTATCTATCTTTTGTATAAGTCATTAAATCAAGGATATGAAGCAAAACTTATTCAAGCTACCAACAGCCCTATAATCTATAACTAACTATTTAAAAAAAATATATATATTATTCAAGTGAAAAGAAATGAATCGTCATTGTTTTTGAAGGTCAAGGAAAGAATAGTTTTGCCAAGCATGAAAAGGGTACTGATAATTGGTCTGTTGAGTTTGCTGATAGCGAAGTCTGCCAGCGCACAGTTACAATTCATGCAGTATCGATATGAGAATGGTGCTATTAGCAGCGAAGGATATTTGAGAGATGGAAAACCTGATGGATACTGGAAAACCTTTTATCCCAATGGTAAAATTAAATCGGAAGGGAACCGAAAGAACTATCAACTCGACTCCACGTGGAATTTCTACACGGAAACGGGTATTATCCAAAGATCTATTTCATATGCAGGTGATTTGAAAAATGGTCTGGAGCGCATGTACAATGAAGAGGGGAAATGTGTTGAGGAATACACCTATGCCGGTAATATTAAAAATGGACCGGCAAATTGGTATTATGCGACCGGTGAGCTTAAGAAAACCGGTAGGTTTGAGAACAATAAAGAAGAAGGTAAGGCAACAGAGTACGAGCGTGATGGAAGGACAATTACACTGCTGACTTATCGGAATGGATTTATTTATACAGAAGAAAAAATTAATCGCTACGATAGCCAGACGAAAAGAACAGGTGTTTGGAGGGATTTGTATGAGGATGGAAAACTCCAAATGGAGGGCAATTGGCAGTCAGGAATGAAGAATGGCGTTTTTAAGTTTTATACACGAAAGGGAGACCTTGAAAAATTGGAACGTTATGAAAACGATGTCTTGATAATAGATGAGGCATCAACTGCTATTCTCGACATTCGTAAAGAGTACCATGCCAATGGAGCTATGCGTGAAATGGGGACGTACAGAAATGGAAAAAAGCAGGGAAACTTTAGAGTATATGATGAAGGGGGAAAGGAGAAGGGAGGATTGCTTTACGACAATGACGTGCTGGTCGGAGAAGGAATGATAGATAGTCTGGGCAGACGTGTAGGAGAATGGAAACTATTTTATCCCGAAGGAAATGTGCGTGCACAGGGAAAGTATGTGTCTGGTTTGCGTGAAGGTGATTGGATATACTTTTTTACCAATGGTAAGACCGAACAATCGGGAGCATACAAAATGGACTGGCCGCATGGAAATTGGAAGTGGTATTACACGAATGGTCAGTTGCACCGAGAAGAATCGTATCGAAATGGAAAAGAGGATGGTTCATCAGTGGAGTACGATACACTTGGTGTTATACGAAACGAGGGAGAATTTACAGCAGGAGCTCGAAATGGAAAATGGAGATTAACAGTCAACGACCATGTTGAAGAAGGTCAATACCTCGATGGAGAGCGCGATGGCTTGTGGATTTGGTATTATGGCAATGGGAAGAAAATGTTTGAAGGTAATTATCAATCAGGCGTACCCATCGATCGCCATAAGTATTGGTATGAGAACGGACAAGTGGAAATGACCGGAAAATATGAGGGTGGTGAAATGGAAGGAAAATGGGATTTCTTTGATAAGAATGGTTTTCCTGCCATGCAGTTAGATTACAAGGAAGGAATTGTGGTTAGAATAGATGGTCAGAAAATAAAGTTGCCAGACAATGATGACCAATGAGTAACTACCGTGTAGAAATATTAAAACATCCGGTCGATAAACTTGCTTTGTTGGAGTGGCCTTCAATGAGCGTACTGGAGGCTAATGAAGAGTTTTGTCGCTATTTTAAATTGACCAATTCCAAGCTAAGGAAAAAGGTTTTCTTAGCACTGATTTGGGAAAATGTGCCACGTGAAAAACAAGAAGGTATAGTTAGCTCGGTGGATGAAAACGGGTTCATTTCCTTTCACGACGAACAAACCGATAGATGGATTCAGATTACCAAGGTTAAGGAGGGAAATCAGGTGATAGCGTTGGCTCGCGTTCTTGATATTCCTACCAACAAAAAGATTATAGAAAGAGAACTCCAGGAAAGCGAGCAACGATTTAAAAGTCTTGCCGCTGTCGCCTCAGAAGGTATTTGCTTCATACAGGAGGGTACGATTGTCGATGCTAACGATCAGTTGGCCCGTATATATGGTTATGAGAACGCCCAAGCAATCATATCACGAAAGCTGAATGAGTTGATGACCATTCAGGATGTTCAACTTCTATTGGCTAGTGCTGAAATATCTGCGGTGAACAGAACTGATGTAAGGGCTACCGATGCAAATGGTCGTGTGATGTTGCTGGAAATCACCGGAAGTTATGTTCAGTTTAAAAGCAAGCGCACACTAGCCCTTGTTATTAATGATGTAAGTTCCAGGAAGCGCGCTGAACAGGCATTGCATCAAAGCCTGGAGAGTTTTCAGCGCCTGCTGGAAGATTCTCCAAATGGTGTAGTTATCCTAACAGAGGGAAAAATTCAATACCTCAATCAAGCTGCGTGCAAGTTGCTGGGGGCAAAAGAAGAGGATGATGTTTTTGGTGATTCGTTCGAGAGCTTTATTGAAGATTCGTTTGTACACCCTATGCAAAGCGATTTGCAAATCATTCGGGAGGGAGGAGAGGTTTTTAATAAGGAAATTCGAATGAGGGCCTTAACCGGGGAGATAATTGATGTGGAGATTAAACCCACACTCACGGTTTATGAGAACAAGCCATCTATTCAAGTAACACTCAACAATATCACAGATAGAAACAAACTGGTCCAGGAGCAAATACGTGTTCGGTTCGTAGAAGAAATTAACGCCGCATTAAAGGCGGAAATCGAGCAACACCGAGCAACACAAATGAAGCTCGACCAGCAACAGAAACAAACGCTCGAGCAGACAGCGAAAATAGAATCGATATTCAACAGTACGGAAAACATCATGATGTGGACCATCGACCACGACTATGAAATCACCGCGTTGAATACAAACTTCATTGCCAACATGAAGGCGTCTTTTGGTGAGGAAGTGGAGAAGAGAAACAACATCATGTCGATGTTGAAACAACACGTCGATCAAGACCTTTACCAGGGCCAATTGCAAGCGTTTACCAACGGATTCAAAGGCAGGCCGCAACAATTTGAATTACCCTTGAAAAACAAGGTAGGCGACACAATATGGTGGCAGTGTTTTTTGAATCCCGTGCACGTCAATGGAAAGTTTCAGGAGCTTTCGTGCCTTGTCTATGACAATACAGACAGAAAGGAGATTGATCGCAAGATTCGCGATTCCCTTAAGGAAAAGGAGGTTTTGCTAAAAGAGGTGCACCACCGCGTGAAGAATAATCTGCAGGTGATCTCAAGCATTTTGAATCTTCAGTCTTCATACGTGGATGATCCCAAAACACTGGAAATTCTTCGCGAAAGTCAGCAGCGAATCAAGAGCATGTCATTTATTCACGAGACGATTTATCGCACGTCCGATTTTAGTCGACTCGAGTTCATGGATTATCTGAAGACGATTATTTCGAATTTGATTCAAAGCTATCGATCTGCAAAAACAAGAGTTGATTTTGTCTCGGAAATGAATTCTGTCGGGTTGAATCTCGACCAGGCAATACCGTGCGGCCTCATCGTAAATGAGCTCGTGAGCAACTCATTGAAATATGCCTTCAAGGGCCGCGAACATGGAAAACTAACGGTCAAGTTGAATGAAGAGGATGGTGTTATTATGCTCGCGGTTATAGATGATGGAATTGGCTTGCCCGCCGATTTCGCATTTGAAAAAAACAACTCGCTCGGCATTCAATTGGTCTATGCCCTTCTCGATCAAATTGACGCCACTGTGAAAGTGGTTCAAACAGAGGGCACGCAGTTTTTCATCAGTTTTAAACGCAAGTAGGTCAAAACGACTTACCTTGCCTGTGACAATCTAAATAACCAAAAGCATGGCCGTTAACATTCTCGTAGTTGAAGACGAAAGCATCGTTCGCAAGGACATTGAGCGCAGTCTGGAAAAATTAGGATATCACGTTGTAGCACAAGCCGATAATGGAGAACGTGCCATTGAGCTTGCACGCGCCACGAAGCCGGATTTGGCTCTCATGGATATCCAGATTAAAGGCGACATGTCTGGAATAGAAACCGCCGAAGCACTGAAACAGGAAATGGATATTCCTGTTGTATATCTCACGGCATTTGCGGATGAACCCACACTCAATAAAGCGAAAATTACAGAGCCGCACGGGTATATTCTGAAACCCTTCAAGGAAATTGACTTGCACACCACCATTGAGATGGCCATCCATAAACATGGAAAGGAGAAGGAAGTGCGTGTCGAAAACGAATTACTTCGTTCGCTCACCAACTATAAGTCAAACGCCAATTATCTATTCATCAAGCATCAGTCGAAGTTGATAAAGGTGAATACAACTGATATCTATTACGTAGAAGCGCTGAAGGACTACATGCAGATAATTACTGCCGACATGAAGTATACGATTCACGCAACGATGAAGGATATCGAGCGAAAGCTTCCGAAGTCCGTATTTCAGCGCCTCCACAGATCCTACATTGTAAACATGGATAAGATAGCCGCTATATCGGGTGGCGATGTTATTCTGGCCGATGTCAATAAGGAAATCCCCGTGGGAGGAAATTACCGCGATGAATTTGGTGAACGCATTAACATTCTCTAAAGTTATTTCGCATCGCATTGCGGATTATTGATCATGTGGTAGACGAATGGTGTGGTGTTACTTTAGCCGCCCAAAACCAGCAACCATGAAAAACCGATATCTGAGAAAGTTTGTGCACTATGTGCTCAACGGACTTCTCATTTCTCTTCCGGTATTCGGAACGGGTTACATCGTATTTCAGTTGTTTAGCTTTCTAGACAACATTGTTCCTAGAATACTTTACACCGAAGATGAAATGCTCACGAAGGGCGACCACTTTTCGGGCTGGGGCATTTTGATACTGGTGATGGTGCTGTTTGTATTGGGCTGGTTTGGTAGCATGTTTATCAATGACCGCATCAAAGGGATATTCCAGCGATTGCTCGACAAAATACCCGGAGTGAACAACCTCTACAATGCTATTTCCGATGTGCTCAGTGCTTTTGTCGGCAAAGAGAAGAAGTTTAATCAGCCTGTTTTAGTGAAGGTTAGTGATCAGATGGATCTGGAGATGATTGGCTTTATCACCGATACGGATTTGTCTGAATTGGGTGATATACAAGGAAAAGTGGCCGTTTACTTTCCAATGAGCTATAGCTTTTCGGGCCATATGATGATTGTTCCGGCGCGCAACATCAAGCGCATCGAGCGCAATTCGGTCGACATTTTAAAGTACACCATGAGCGGTGGCATCGTTGAGCTCGATCCGGAACATGAGGGGAAAGTACACCACTAACTTGTTGTTGCTTCACGCCATCGTATTGGTGTGGGGGCTCACGGGAATCCTGGGAAGAGAAATTACGCTTGAGCCTTTTCTATTGGTGTGGTGGCGCGTTTTCATTGCGGCTGTAAGCATAGCGGTAATAGCCGTTATTGCACGCCAACAGGTAGTCGCCGGAACACGCGACCTCGTTCGGTTCGCGGGAGTGGGTTTGCTTACCGCGGCACATTGGGTTTGTTTTTTTGCAAGCATTAAATACTCCAAGATTTCCGTTGCGCTCGTGGTGCTGAGTACCTCGGCTTTTTTTGTGTCGCTCATACATCCATTATTGAAAAGAGAAGCTCCCCGGCGTTACGAAATGGTGTTGGGGCTTGTAGTCATAGCGGGTATTTTTCTCATATTCAAGTTTGAGTCTGAATACACGCTTGGCATTCTCTTATCGTTGATGGCGGCTTTTCTCGCAGCGCTTTTCTCAACGCTCAATGCACGACTTGTGGCCACCTATCAACCCACACAAATGGCGTTTTGGGAAATGTTGTTTGCGTTTGCAGGGCTTTCTGTTTACCTGGTGATAACCGGTGATGGATACGAGTTGTTCAACCTTCCCTCCTACCGTGATTTTCAGTTGTTGCTGCTGCTTGGTGTTCTTTGCACGGGCGTTGCCTTTATAGTAAGCATTCGTGTTATGCGCGTGTTGAGCCCATTTACGTGTGCGCTTGCCATTAACATGGAACCCGTTTATACCATTCTGCTTGCCTTGCTTTTATATGGAAGTGATGAACAGATGAGTCCGCAGTTTTACATGGGTGGACTAGTAATCATTTCCACACTCTTTCTGGACACATGGCTCAAACAACGCCAACTAAAAAAAGCAAAGTGAAACTAGCAATACAGATTGTGCTGCGCGATATAATCGATTACATCTTGAGGAATTAAGCCGTCAATCGATTCGGAAAAACGAACCTTCTCGCGTATGCTGGTTGCTGAAACATCAATGAGCTGGCCACTCAAGAAATGAATGCGCGTTTTGAATGGTTGCAGAGCGGATGGGATTTCCGGAGAAACGAATGTACGCGGATACACGACAAGTTCAACCAACCGCAATAACGTTTCAAACTCTTTCCAACGTTCAAATGCCCCCACATTGTCTTCGCCGATAATGAGTTGAAATGTGTGCTCAGGATGTTGCGTGCAAAGTGTGCGAATGGTATCTATCGTGAAGGATGGTTTCGGCAGGCCGAACTCTATGTCACTCACACGAATGTTGTTTTGGTTGGCACACGCCAAACGAGCCATGTGCAATCGGTGTTCTTCCGGCGCTAATTCGTGGTTTTCTTTGAATGGATTTTGAGGACTGACAATCAGCCAAACTTCATCTTGCTGCTGTTGCTCCAGGGCTTGATGCGCCACGTGTATGTGGCCGTTGTGAATTGGGTTAAACGAACCGAAATACAACCCGATTTTCATGCCTCTGCCAAAAATTGACGCACACAATTTTCCGCTTCCCGAAGTGCTTTTTCTAATTCTTCGTTCACAATTACGCGGTCGAAGCGGGGCTCATAAGCCATTTCTTGTTGTGCTTTAGCTACGCGCTGTTGAATCTTCTCGGGCGACTCTGTGCTTCGCTTGCGAAGACGTTCTTCCAGAACCGCTACACTGGGTGCCTTCACGAAAATGGATAGCGCCCTATCGCCGAGAATTTTTTTCAGGTTCAACCCACCGATTACATCCAGGTCGAAAATAACGTGGCCCCCATTGTTCCAGATACGCTCTACCTCGCTGTAGAGTGTACCGTAATATTGATTGGTGTATACCTCTTCCCACTCTACGAAATCGCCGTTTTTAGCACGTTTCAAGAAATCTTCGGGGTTTATGAAGTAATAATCTTTTCCATCAATTTCATAGTCGCGCATGGCTCGCGTGGTGGCAGAGACAGAAAAGGACAAGCGCAAGTCTTCTATGCCCATCAGATGGCGCACAAGGGTTGTCTTGCCTGCGCCGCTGGGTGCCGAAAAAATGATTGCTTTTCCTTGAGACATGTTGGGTGGTAACAAGAGGGATGCAAAAATACCACTAGAGAACGTTGTTGATTTGCTCTTTTATTTTTTCAAGCTCGTCTTTCATCACGACTACAAGGCGCTGCATGTCGGCGTCGTTTGCTTTGCTGCCAATTGTGTTAACCTCACGCCCAATTTCCTGCGCAATAAAGCCAAGTTTTTTTCCTTGAGACTCTCCGCTCAATTCGTCACTGAAGTGCGCGCAGTTCGTCTCTAATCGTTGATACTCTTCACTGATGTCTAGCCGCTCCAAGTAGTAGATCAATTCTTGCTCAAAACGATTCGGATCAATTTTGTCGATGGGAATAAGTTCTTCCAGATTGGCGCGCAGTTTTTCACGCACACGCAGATTTCTCGCGGCTATAGGCTCATTCAATGCAAGTCTGTTTTCAAGAATGGTCGTAATGCGAACACGAAAATCGGCAGCGAGCTTTTCGCCTTCCAGTTTTCGGTATGTATCGAATTTCTGATAAGCGTCTTTGATCATCGAAAAAAGCGCGGCCCACTCTTCCTCATCCAACTCGGTCGACTCAGGTTTGAGAATATCCGGAATGCGCATCAGCGCGTTGATGTAGTCACCGCCTGAAATCTGAGCATCATCAGCAAACGATTTCAAATCGGCGTAATAGGCCAGCATCAGCGGCTTGTTAATCGCCATGCGCTTTTCGGCCTCCAGGCTTTCGTAGTAAACAAGTAAGTCGGCTTTTCCTCGCTGAACATGTTCGCTAAGCCATGAACGAAGCTCAAGCTCTTTTTCACGGTAGACACCCGGAATGCGCATGTTCAGGTCAAGCTGTTTGCTGTTCAACGAGCGCAGCTCGACGGTGAACTTTTTGTTTCCTACGGTGCCTTCGGCTTTTCCAAAGCCGGTCATGGATCGAAGCATGTGTGTGTGTTTAAAGGGGCATATTGCTGTGCTTCTTGCGAGGCATTGTATCAACTTTGTTTTCGAGCATGGCAAATGCGCGAATTACTTTCTCTCGTGTTTGTGAAGGAAGAATCACCTCATCCACATAACCGCGTTGTGCTGCGCTGTAAGGGTTAGCGAATAACTCAGCGTATTCGGCTTCTTTTTCCTTCCATTTTTGTTCTGGACTTGCCGCTTCCGAAATCTCTTTCTTGAAAATAATTTCTGCCGCTCCTTTTGCGCCCATCACCGCAATTTCAGCAGTTGGCCACGCATAGTTCATGTCGGCACCAATGTGCTTTGAATTCATCACATCGTAGGCGCCGCCATATGCTTTCCGTGTGATAACGGTTACGCGCGGAACTGTAGCTTCGCTGAAGGCATAGAGCAACTTCGCTCCGTTTGAAATAATTCCATTCCACTCCTGGTCAGTTCCGGGCAAGAATCCGGGCACATCTTCAAACACCAAAAGAGGAATATTGAATGAGTCACAGAAGCGAACGAATCGTGCTCCTTTTGTGGAAGATTTTATATCGAGTACTCCCGCAAGAAAGGCTGGTTGGTTAGCGACTACACCAATACTGCGGCCGGCGATACGAGCGAAACCAACAAGAATATTTTCAGCGTAGTCTTTGTGCACTTCCATCCAAGACCCCTCATCAATTACCTCTTCGATTACTTCGTGCATATCGTAGGGCTGATTGGGATTTTCAGGAATAATCGTATCGAGTTTAGGTCGCGCTTCGTTGGACGAAGAATAATTGTTTGATGGAGCCTTGTCTTCGCAGTTTTGAGGCATGTATTGCAGCAGTTCGCGTATCATGCGCAAGCACGCTACATCATTATCTGCTTTGAAATGTGTAACACCGCTTTTACTCGCGTGAGTGCTGGCGCCACCCAATTCTTCGCTTGTTACTTCTTCGTGAGTCACAGTCTTCACTACGTTGGGGCCGGTCACAAACATGTAGCTCGTGTTCTCTACCATCAGAATGAAATCGGTCAACGCAGGCGAATACACTGCTCCACCGGCGCATGGCCCCATGATGGCGCTTATCTGCGGCACCACGCCGCTCGCCCGTGTGTTGCGATAGAATATATCGGCATAAGCACCCAACGAAACTACGCCTTCTTGAATGCGCGCGCCTCCGCTGTCATTTAAGCCAATGACCGGCGCGCCATTTTGCATGGCCAAATCCATGATGCGGCAAATCTTTTCGGCATGTGCTTCTGCGAGCGACCCGCCCATTACAGTGAAGTCCTGAGAAAACACATAAACCAAACGTCCGTGTATGGTGCCATAACCGGTTACCACGCCATCTCCTAGGTAGACCTCTTTGTCGAGTCCGAAGTTGGTGGAGCGATGTGTAACCAGCATACCAAGCTCTTCGAATGAGTTTTCATCGAGCAGAAAATGCAGGCGCTCACGTGCGGTGAGCTTACCTTTCTTGTGCTGAGATTCGATGCGTTTTTCACCGCCGCCCAATTGAGCGGTTGCTATTTTTTCGGAAAGAATTGAATGCTTGTTAGACATAGTGCTGAATATGTGCGCGCAAATGTAGCGCTCTCATGGTGTTTATTATTTAACCGCAGAGCCGCATAGAAATATCAAGAGAAAAAGGCCTACGTTTAAAGTGTAGTTGCATTTCTCTGAAGTTCTCTTTGCGCGTTTACGGCTAAATACAAAACCCTGGTTACAACGCCTTTCCCGGAATAGCGCTTAAAAGCTTGCGTGTATAGTTCGATTGCGGATGGTTGAATACATCGTCGGCCAGGCCAATTTCTTCAATTTTGCCTTTGTTCATGACCATAATGCGATCGCTCATGTAATACACAACTCGCAAGTCGTGTGAGATGAAAAGGTAGGTCAACCCGAACTCGTATTTTAAATCGTTGAGAAGGTTCAGCACTTGAGCTTGCACAGAAACATCTAGCGCAGAAACACTTTCATCGCAAATAATGAATGAGGGCTTGCACGCAAGTGCTCGTGCTATGACAATGCGTTGTCGCTGGCCACCACTAAACTCATGCGGATAACGATCGATGTGTTGCTCGGAAAGCCCTACTTTATTGAGCAGCTCAATGGCCATGCTCCTGCGCTCATCTTTGCTTGTGCCAATGCCGTGCACGGTCATTGGTTCAATGAGCGCCTTAGCAACGGTGTGTTTCGGGTTTAATGCGCTATACGGATCTTGAAATATGATTTGAATTTCTTTGCGGATACTGCGCATTTCGCTTGCCGACATCGCGGCTACATTGTAGGAGCGATTTTGAAGCGCAAACTCAATTTCACCCGATGTCGCGGGTATAAGCCCTAGCAACATTCGGCTGAGTGTGGTTTTTCCACAACCGCTTTCACCCACCAGCCCAAGTGTTTCACCCTTGCTTATTTGAAATGATACGTGATCTACGGCGTGTACCTCTTGTTTTGTTTTCGCAAAAAAGGATGTGGACGTGTATGTCTTGCAGAGCTCAGAAACACACAGAAAGTCAATATTCTCAATTGCTTTTTCAATACGATTTGACGCCTCAGGCATGGCATGTTCTTCGAAATCGCGCACAGTCAGGAGCCGCTTGTGCTTGTTGCCGGCCTTTGGCCTGCACTGGAGCAGCCCTCGGGTATATTCGTGTGATGGGCGCTTGAGCACATCTGCTGCTGATCCATATTCTACCACTTGTCCTTTTTTCATAACAAGAATATCATCAGCCATCTCCTCAACAACTCCCAGATCGTGCGTTATAAAAATCATCCCCATTCCGCGTTGTTTTTGCAGTTGTTTCAGGAGTAGCAATATCTCTTGTTGAACGGTCACATCCAGAGCTGTTGTTGGTTCGTCGGCAATGAGCAACTTGGGCTCGCACGCAATAGCCATTGCAATCATTACTCGTTGTCGTTGACCGCCACTTAATTGGTGCGGATATGAATCGAGCATGCTGTCGGGCCTTGGTAATTTTACTTCTTGGAATAATTCAAGCGTTCGCTTTCTCGCTTTTTCATGTGAAACGCCAAGGTGTTTTTTCAGCACCTCCTCCACTTGCTCGCCGCATTTCATGACAGGGTTTAGGGAGGTCATGGGTTCTTGAAAAACCATGGCTATTTTTTTCCCACGCAATTGAGCAAGAATGGTGTTGGTGGGATTGACAGTTGTGCCATCTGAAACATCTGCCAGCGAAGAGCCCAGTGTAAATCGACCTGACGAAAACACCACCTTCTCTTTGTTTAAGAGTTGCATCAGACTCAGCGATGAGACGGATTTGCCACTCCCCGATTCACCTACAATTGCCAGCGTTTTGCCGGCCGCAACAACAAAGGAGCTTCCCGTTACCGCATATTGAATTTGATCCTCTTGACGAAACCCAATAGTCAGGTCATCTACACGTAGGAGATTATTTTCGGTCATGGGTTAGTTTCATTGAACACGAGGCGTAGGTGATTATCCTTATTGCCTGTTGTGTCTCTTAAAAGGGATACCGTAACATAGTGTCCTTGCTCTGTTAGCCCTCGCCATTCGTGGCGCGATGAATTCGTCTTGTTGCTTCCGTAGCGTTGATTGTAGTACGAAATGAAATCGACAAATAAACGCTCTCTCAACTCATCGCTTTGAGGATAAACGTCTAGACCAATATGATTCAACCCATCTTCATTGAAGCTGTAAGAAATCTCGTACCAGGTAGAATCTGCTTCGTTGGCCTCGAATCGATAGATAAGCTCGTCTGGCATACTATAGACCGAGCTTGTTTCCTCTAGGCGTTTAATATTTTTGGGCTTATCACCCAATCGAATGCCGCGGAAATCTCCGCCCTTAGCTGGTTGTAGAATTGTCTCTGCGGAGATTGGCAGCGCTTGTTTTCCGCAACCCTGCGCCAAAATCAGTAGGGCGCAAATTGGTAGAAGGAAGAAGCGTACTTGCATACTTCAAAGATGGTGTTTATTGATTGGTTTGGTAGTATCGATGAATGAGACATTCATCACAAGCGGATGTTGATAGCGTTAGCGTGAAGTCCCAAACGAAGGAAGAGCATGCATTTGTTGTCATTCTTATTCTGCACTGACTACTTTTGCACAAAATTCAACACATGAATATTGATCACATGTTAAAGACCCTGGGTCTGCAAGCAAATAACCTAGGCACAAGCACAGGACAACGTTTTTTCGGAAGCGGTGAGGTTATTTCATCCTATTCACCTGCTGATGGAAAACTAATTGGTTCTGTCTCATCGACAACTGCTGATGAATATAATCAAGTTATTGAGACGGCCCAGGTTGCTTATTTGACATGGCGAATGATGCCAGCGCCGAAGCGAGGAGAGATTGTCCGTCAGTATGGAGAGAAACTACGCGCTAAAAAGCAAGAACTTGGTCAGTTGGTATCGTACGAAATGGGTAAGTCGCTTCAAGAGGGTTTGGGTGAGGTTCAAGAGATGATTGACATTTGTGATTTTGCAGTCGGATTATCGCGTCAGCTTTATGGATTGACCATGCATAGTGAACGTCCGGGACATCGTATGTACGAGCAATGGCATCCGCTTGGTGTGGTGGGTATAATTTCGGCATTCAATTTTCCGGTTGCTGTTTGGAGCTGGAACAGCGCGCTGGCTTGGGTTTGCGGTAACGTGTGTGTGTGGAAGGGAAGCGAGAAGACACCTTTGTGTGCAATAGCTTGTCAGAACATTTGGAATGAAGTCGCACAAGAGAACAACTTGCCGGAAGGTATTTCCAGTATCGTGACGGGTGATGTAAAAGTGGGTTCATGGATGACAGAAGACAAGCGCCTTCCGCTGATATCGGCTACAGGAAGCACCCGTATGGGACGCATTGTCGGCGCTAAGGTTGCTGAACGTTTCGGTAAGAGTTTGCTGGAGTTGGGAGGTAATAATGCCATTATCGTTACGCCGAATGCAGACTTGAAAATGACCATTATCGGTGCGGTATTCGGTGCATGTGGCACGGCTGGACAGCGCTGCACAACTACCCGTCGACTCATTATTCATGAGAGTGTATATAATGAAGTTACATCAAAACTTGCGCAGGCTTATGGACAGTTGCGTATAGGAAATCCGTTGGATCAGAATAATCACGTTGGACCGCTCATCGACAAGGATGCCGTGAGAATGTATCTGGATTCAATTGAGGCAGCTAAGCAACAGGGCGGAAGAGTTTTGGTTGATGGTGGAGTCTTAGAAGGCACCGGTTATGAGAGTGGTTGTTATGTGAAGCCGTGTATTATCGAAGTGAAGGATTCGAGCTTGCCTATTGTTCAGCACGAAACATTTGCACCGATTCTCTATGTAATGAAGTACAATGAACTGCATGAGGCTGTGGGAATGCAAAACGGAGTTGCTCAAGGATTGAGCAGCAGTATTATGACTACCAACATGCGTGAAGCTGAGTACTTCCTGTCTGTTGAAGGAAGCGATTGTGGAATTGCCAATGTAAATATTGGCACAAGTGGCGCGGAAATAGGCGGAGCGTTCGGCGGCGAGAAGGAAACCGGCGGTGGTCGTGAATCCGGCTCAGATAGTTGGAAGAGCTACATGCGCCGCCAAACTAATACGATTAACTACAGTGCAAATTTGCCATTGGCACAGGGTATTAAATTCGATTTGTAAGTCTCTGTATTCCAACTGGAATTAAGCAGTAAAGTAAAAAAGGACGCATGCGCGTCCTTTTTCTGTATGGTTTAAAGCTGTAGCTCTTTTGTTCGAATCCCTTTTACCTTCCCAAATGCATCAATAGGATGGAAACGTCAGCTGGGTTCACTCCGCTTATTCGTGAGGCTTGTCCTAGCGTTTCCGGTTGGATGGCGATGAGCTTTTGCCGAGCCTCTGTGCTGATATTCCCTATTTTCTCGAAGTCGAATCCTTTCGGGAATCGAATATGTTCGAGCCGGAGAAGCTTTTCAGCCATTTCGCGTTCTTTGGCAAGGTAGCCGCTATACTTTACTTCAATTTCGGTTTGTGCGAGAATTTCAGGGACTAAATCTCCCGTATTGGCAATGCTTTCAACAATGGATGGATATAAGGGGGTAAAATCCGACAATCGGAGCTCGGGCCTACTCAGAACACTTCCCAGCTTTACCTTTTGCGTTATTGGGGCGCTAATGCGGTTTTCCAGCATTGCGTTGACGGTTTCAGGCTCGATGGTGAGCTTTTCGATGTGTTTAAGTGCGGTTTTCTTGCCGGCAAGTTTTTGTTCCACGTGAAATATGCGCTCTTCCGAAGCCAATCCGATTGCAGCGGCTTTCGCTGTAAGTCTTTCATCGGCGTTGTCCTGGCGAAGCAATGTTCTGAATTCGGCGCGGCTTGTAAACATTCTGTACGGCTCGTCGGTTGACTTGGTAATCAAATCATCGATGAGAACGCCTATGTAGGCCTCGTCTCTGTTCAGAACAAAGGGTTCTTTATCGAAAATCCAGTGTGCCGCGTTAATTCCGGCAATAAGCCCTTGACAAGCGGCTTCTTCATAACCTGTTGTGCCGTTAATTTGTCCGGCTAGAAATAAACCAGGAATAGCTTTGCATTCGAGTGTGTGCTTGAGTTGATCGGGCGGGAAATAGTCGTATTCAATAGCGTAGCCAGGACGAAACATTTTGGCATTTTCAAAGCCCGGTATTTGCTGCAGAGCTGTCTTTTGAACGTCTTCCGGCAAGCTCGTAGAGAAACCGTTGACGTAAATTTCAACTGTATTCCAGCCTTCAGGCTCTACGAAAATTTGGTGGCGATCTTTGTCTGCGAAACGTGTTATTTTATCTTCAATAGAAGGGCAGTAGCGCGGGCCCACGCCCTGTATACGCCCCGAAAACATTGGGCTTTTCTCAAAACCGGTGGCAAGAATGTCATGAACCGTTGAGTTGGTGTAGGTTATCCAACAACAGCGCTGGAGGGATAGCGGTTTCGTTATTGGTAAATAACTGAATTTGGATGGGGAGGCGTCACCCGGCTGCTCTTCCATTGCGGTGTAATTGAGCGACCTACCATCAATTCTGGGCGGAGTGCCAGTTTTCATTCGTCCGCTGCGCAGGCCCAATGAATTCAACTGTTCTGTGAGACCTTCGGCGCGCTTCTCACCCATTCTTCCCCCGCCAAATTGTTTTTCGCCTATGTGAATTACACCGTTCAAAAATGTTCCGCTAGTAACAACGACAGACCGACAGTTGAACCGAATTCCCATGCCTGTTATGACACCCTTGATTTCATTGTTTTCGATAACGACCTCGCTCACCATGTCTTGCCAGAAATCGACAAGCGGCGTGGCTTCCAGCATGTTTCGCCATTCTTCAGCGAAACGCATCCGATCGTTTTGCGTGCGCGGACTCCACATGGCAGGGCCTTTCGACTTGTTGAGCATACGAAACTGTATAGCCGATCGGTCTGAAACAATTCCCGAATACCCGCCCAAGGCGTCGATTTCACGAACAATTTGACCCTTGGCAATGCCGCCCATTGCAGGGTTGCAACTCATTTGGCCAATCTTGTTCATGTCCATGGTAATCAACAAAGTACGTGCGCCAAGATTAGCTGCGGCTGCCGCCGCTTCATTGCCCGCGTGACCGGCACCGACCACAATAATATCGTATGATTTTTCCATATTTTAGAGTTCCACGTGAAACACCGAGAGAGATTTTAAAAAGTGATTTTTCTAAGACATTTTTCTTCCTGTTGACGCATCAAGAGCGTGTCTTTTTTTGTCTTGTCCTTGTATCCACATAAATGCATAACACCATGAATAATAACGCGATAGAGTTCTTTTTCAGATTGAATTTGATTTTGCAATGCGTTGTCATGAACGCGGTCTAAACTGATATAGAGATCGCCTGAAATGACTTCTGCGTTGGTGAAGTCGAACGTGATGATGTCGGTGTAGTAATCATGGTCGAGGTGGGTTCGATTCATCTCCAATAAATAGTGATCGGAGCAAAAAATGATGTTGATGTCCCCAGGTTTCTTGTTTTCGGCAAGAACACAGTCGTTTATCCAGTGTTTTAAAGCCCTTTTTTGCTGCAGGCGAGGGTCAACATCAATGGTATGAAAGAAAATGGCCATGGGGCCGCGAAATTACGTTTTTGACGTCACCAACAAGATATTAACATGTGAAAATTGTCGTGTAACAAGAAATATTGAGTCTATTTAACGTGAAATCGTGCCGACCTATTTATTTTCACGGCCTATGAAGAACATTACAGTTTTGATTGACTACACCGAGGGGTGTAGAAAGGCCCTGAATCAAACAAGAATTTTGGCTGAGTTAGCCGGACCAAGCATTCACGTGTTGAATGTAACATCGAATGAGGTCAATGAGGCTGAGCACGCAAGACTAAGCGCCTTTGCTACGGAAGTGCTTGGTGTTTCTTTGCCAGTGCAAACTCACATAGCTGACGGTCGGTTAATGACGGCACTAAAAGATTCGCTGGAAGAAATAAGCTCAGACCTTGTCGTGCTATGCACTCACGGGGTGAAGGGCATCGCTCAGCATTTGTTTGGATCGAGAATTCTCTCATTGGTTCAATCCGTTGACAAAACCTTTCTTGTTGTTCAGGCGAACACTGATATTCGGGAAGAGGGTTTTGGTAAAATATTATTTCCGGCAACACACAGCCTTGCCGCTGAAGTTATGATTCGTCAAGTATTGAGCCTTGCCGCGGAATGCGATAGTGAGGTTGTTTTTTATGAGATTGACAAGTATATGGGCGATGCAGAACAGGAAATTCAGCAGAATTTTGAAGCCGCCAAGAAAGCCTTTAAGGCAAAGGGAATTCGTTTCAGTCAAGTGAAGGAAGAGCCCAATAACTATTCCATGGGATTTGCTCGCCAAATACTCGACTATGCGGCTAAAAACGGGATAAGCTTGATAGCAACGCCATCCGAGGTAATGGATAATGGCTTCCTCATGATGAAGTCTGATAAAGAGTTGCTGCTCACGAATGAGCAGGGTATACCAATCTTGGCTTGTGGGTAGAGATTAAGCCGGCGTTTTTTCCAATACAGCGAAGTCGAGAATGACAACGCGGCCATTGTCTTCAAATGCACAGTGGTCGGCTAATTTTTTCATGAGAAAAACGCCACGTCCATGGGGCTTCTCGATGTTTTCCGGCGCTGTTGGATCAGGAAGGTTATCGTAGTCGAAACCGGGACCCTCGTCTTCAATGGTAAAGCGCAAATTGTTTTCGGCAACGGTAAAATGCACCGTGACAGATTTCGATGAATCCATTTTATTACCGTGCACAATGGCATTGTTTACGGCTTCTGTCATGGCAATAAGCAACTCACCATAGTAGTCTTCTTTCACGTGAAACTCTGCACACACATCGTCGATGAGTTGCTCGGCAATGTGGATGTTTTCCAAAACGGAAGGGAACTGAAGGGTGCGGTTTACAGATGCCATATCAATTTATTGTTCGCCTAATTTAATGAAATACGAATTTACCTTTTCCTTGTAATAAGGTTTGAGAGTGGGGGGAACAGTTTTCAACAACTCGGTTTCTTGTTGTTTTTTACGCATGTACTCCTCATACTTGATTGGGTTTGACACGGGGTAGTCGCGCGCTTCGTTACTCTTACGCTCATTGTCTCTGTCGCGCGTGCGCTCGGCCTCTTCTGCCTTCAATAATCGAATTTCGATGTCGCGTTGGCGACGAATTGATTCTTCTGTAACCTGGTTGTTGACAATGTCCTTCTGCAGCTGTTCCATTTCTTTGGCAATCTGCTTCAATTCGTTTCCGTTTCCGCTGCCATCCTGATTGAGCTCTGCGGCCTTCTCTTCAACCGCTTTGCGAATGGCTGCTTGCTTGGCAGCCATCTCGGCCAACTGCCGACTCATTTGCTGTCCGCCTGAGTTGCTTTTGCCTTGATTCTTTCCCTGTTTCTTCATCTCGTCCAACTGCTTCGATAACCCTTCCTGCATCTTTTTGAGTTGACCCGCGCTGGGTTTGGGCTTGCTGCCGCTTCCGCCTGGCTTGTTGCAGCTTCCGCTTCCGGGTTTGCTGTTGGCCGATTGCTGTTGCATTTGCTTCAGGGCCTCGTCGAGCATGAGCGCGAGGTTATTGAAACTGGTCATGACATACTGTTGCGATGAGGTAATATCCGGGGTGCGGCGATCGGGAATGGAAGCGAGCGCTTTCTCCATGTTTTCGTTGACCAGATTAATCTCGCGATTCACCGCAGCGCTTACCTGTGGAACGCGCTTACTCAAAGCGAACAACGAATCTTCTACCATCTTAGCGTCATCCTTCAACTTGCGTTGTGTTTGTCCGAGCTTGTTGTAGTTGGGGTCTTTGCTGTCGATCTTACCGAAGTTGTTCATCAGCGATTCTTGATCGAAGCTGAGTGTGATGATGTTTTCGAGAAGCGCCCTAAGCGACTCCATGTCTTCTTCCTGCTGCTCTTGCTCTTGTGAGTCCATGGCCATTTGCATTTGGTCGGCCATTTCCTGCATTTTCTTGGCAGCACTTTTTTGAGATTTAGATGCGTTACTTTTCTTGCTCTTGCTTAGTTCTTCGCTACTTTTTTTCTGATCTTGTTCAATTTCTTTTTCCTGGTTTTCTGTGTCGGGCATGCCGTTCGGATTCTCGAGTTCTTCATTGAGCTTCTCAAGTTCTTCCATCTCTTTTTTAAGCTCTTCAAACTCCTTGTTGAGAGAGTCTTGTTTCGATTTCAGTTCATCGCTGTTCGACTCTTTCTTCTCACTTTCGTTGGCGAGTTTCTCTTGTTCTTCCGCCAGCTTATCAAGCTTCTCGATGGTCTTTTCCATTTTCTGTTCAAACTCGAGTTGTTTGAATTGTTCTAATGCGCGGTCGAGCTCCTTTTCCAAATCTTCATTCGACAAATCCATCTTATCGAGCTCCTTCTGAATTTCTTCTTTGTTGAGCTCTTCCATCATGCGCTGCATTTCTTCCATCATTTTCTGAAGCTCAGGCGTCATAACCTGCTCCATTAATTCTTGAAGTTGCTTCTGCTTTTCCTGCAGCTTCTCGTTCGGTTGATTGAATTCGTTTTCCTGCTGATTTTTTTGTTCGTTTTGCTCTTGAATTTCTTCTACTTGTTTTTGCAACTCCTGTTGGCGCTTCATGAGCTCTTCGAGCTTCTTTTTATCCTGCCAGTTCATCTCTTTTTTATCGAGCAATTGGCGCTGTAATTCTTCCAGTTGTTTTTCCAACTCCTTCGCCTCTTTGATGCTTTCCTCGAGCTTGTCTTTGATGTCTTCGTTTTTCTGTTCGATGTTTTCTTCCAGCTCTTCTTCGCTTGGCACGGTGTATTCGCGCTCACCCGTAGTAGCCGATTTCGAGCCCCGGAAACCGTCGTTGTCCCATACCTCGAAGTAGTACGTGAATACATCGCCTGGCGAAATACCTAATTGTCCTAAATCCCACGAGTGGAAGAAAATATCTCCGGTTGATTCTTGGTTAACAGGTAAGTCGATGGTGTGCAATTGATCCTCGGTTGCAGCGCCCTCGCGTTTTGACAAGCGATAGTTGAAGGTGAGTCGACGGAAACCATAATCGTCTTTCACCTCTCCTGTGAAATAAACCCACTTGAAGGAAGCGCTGTCTTTTTCTTCCTGCATGGAAATAGACGGATGCAGGTCAGGAACCACTTGAATGCGATAATTCAAGCTGTCGCCAAATGGGATGTATTGATTGGATGTTTGGATGGAATAGCCCGTCGATTGAACTGCTGTTTGACGAAAGTTTGCGCGATCGTTTCCTGTGGGAACCGTGTATGTGCTGTCCCCAAATTGTAGGCGAAGCAATTCGTTGTTGGCTGTGTTGAAGTTCCACTGAATTTGTGTTCCCTCCGGAACAACCAGGTCGCCTGTGTTTTGAATGTTTTCTTGCGATCGCTTAAGATATGTTGGGAAGTTAAGCGTAATACCAAAATCGAGTAAGCGGGGTGATGGTATAACCTTCAATTCATACTGATCGGAGAAAAAACCGTTGGCGCTAAAGGCAAACGAGACGTCTTCACGTACGTTTTTGAATGTGTGTGAAAACGCAATATTGCTTTGTTTCCCGAGCTTAAACTGCTGCGAGCCGAGCATGACATACACCTTTTCCGGAATTTCGTTTCCGCTGATTTCAATGTTGACTGTGTAGTCTTTGTTTTCCGGCGTGGTGAGGTTTTCGTTGGTTACCTTGATGGTGAAGGGCGCCTCTTCAGCAATGATTTGTCCGTGCTTAATAAGGCGCTCAGTGGGCTTTGTGAGAATGCTGGGGGCCGCAAACAAAAGGATGAGTACGATGCTTACAGGAGGAAGAACCCACTTCAGGTATTTACGATTTTCACGAAAGTCGACAGCGCTTGAAAAAGGCACCGGGCGCAGCTCTTTCATTTTTTGAGAAATGCTTGCCTCCAGCAATGAGTTGTCGCCATTGCCGGCCATTGTTTTTAGTTGAAGCGTATTGAGCAGCTTGTCTTGCACATGGGGAAAATGCTTACCGATAATGAGCGCCGCTTGTTCATGAGAAATGATTTTTCCCAATCGAAAGATTTTGGATAACGGCAGCAAGAAGAATTTGGTCGTTACGAAAAGAACACCAGCAATGAAAGACCAAAACAAGAATGTGCGCATGGCAATGCTGAAGCGCCCGAAGTATTCGGCCAACGCGATAACCAGATAGGTGATGAAAATAATGGCGAGGCAATACAGAGCCCCGCGAATCATTTGGTTTTTGTAATACTTGCGAATGAATACATCCAGTTTGAGAAGGAGCTGATTGTATTCACCTGTTGAGTTGTTCATATTCGCAAACCTGCGCTAATTGCGCTACGCCTCAAAAATAAGCGAATGCCTGTTAGATAAAGTGCGACATGATTGGTTTCGGGAAAATTAACGAAGCGGAGAGAACTTCGGAGAAGTGCATCTGCACTTGAGCCACAGCGATTACTCTCTTGCTATTTCACTGCTTCTCTGCGGTTAAAAATAATTAACCGCCAAGGCGCAAAGAGAACTTCGGAGAAGTGCATTTGCACTATAACTACAGTAGTTATTCTCTTGCTATTTCACTGCGTCTCTGCGGTTAAAAAACATAAACCGGTACTAAAGCGCTTATTTGAACTCCGAGTAATTCCAGACGCCTATCATTTGTTCGCGAATGAATTTACGAGCAAGATCATAGATATCATCCTGCGTGGTATACCAAACGGTTTTGTTGGGAATGGACTCGGCTTTGAATTTTCCGAGTTTAACGATTTCGATACCGTGAATGGGTGCCTCGTTGCGCTCAAGCCAGTCGAGGTGATCGAGCGATTCTTGTTTGTCACGATAAACACTACCGTCGCGGTCGATACGGGCCTTTCTCATTCTTTCACAAACCTAATTCTACTTTCGTTTGCCTGTAAGAAATACACACCAACGGGCAGCGACTCGATGTTAATCGTGAATACAGAGGATGCCGATAGGTCGGTCATTATTGTTCTTCCGGTTATGTCGGTGATGGCCCAGGGCGCAGGCGTGGTGAGTTGCACGTTGATGAGTTCTCGTGCCGGAATGGGGAATAGGTTGATGAGGGTGTTTTCTTGCTCTTCCACGGAAATGATCAAGATGTAGACACCGCTTTCAGTAACACATCCGTAATCGGTTGTAACAATTACTGAATAATTGCCCGGCTCGTTGGTGTTGATGTAGAAGTTGTTTCCGCCTTTCATCGCAACACCATTGAAGTACCATTGATAGCTTGCGAAACCTTCAGACACATAAAGCTCTTGTGCTGCAGGAATGTACTCTATGGTGACTGGTGCGCAGTAAGCAACCTGATTGGTGTTAGCGCTGCACCCATATACGTTGGTGACCTGTGCGCTATAAATCCCTCCCGTTGTGAGCGCTGCCGTGCTTGCGATAAATTCATCGGTGAGCTCGCCGTCTTGAAACCAAACAATAGAGGTGAAGTTTTGCTCTTCTACCGTTGCGATGTTGTTGATCAACGTGAGTGTGCTGTCGGGCAGAGGAAAGACCTGAATGGTTGTTGAGTCGGTGATTTGGGTTGTTATCAGTTGCCCAATAGTGTAGTTTCCCGCAGTGCCTTCGGCAGATGAGAAAGTTTGGGGGCCTTGACCCAGCGTTATGCTGAATGTGCCTAAGTAGTCATCATCAGAAAAAGGATCATCATCGAAAAAACTGATATTGTAAGGCGGCTCATTGAGTGTAATGGGTGACGAAGTCCACGAGGGTGTTTCAGTATTGTCAATAGACTCGGATGTATAAACGGTGTCGTTATTTCCATTAATGAGAAGAAAGTAAAGATCGGGGTCACCTAAACCGAACGGTTCCTCATCGAATAGTTCAGAAAACCAGGCATCGCTCAACCCGGTTATAGTGACAAACTCCAAAGTAGGGGTTGAAATGGTCGTAGTTAAAGCAGTAGAGTATGAGCCAGGCGCATTGAACAGAATATTCTCAGGGTTTGCGATTGAAGAGACTTGTCCATTCCCAAACACCCACGAGTAAGTTGTAATGGAGGGCGCGGGCGCATTGTAGGATGCGTTGAAGTCGACTTCCACCGACCCGCACCCGGCACTTTGATCGTATGTAAACGAGTTGGTTTGACCCTCGCCAGCAATAACAGTAAGCGTTGTGGAGAACGATTGTGGTATGGACGTTTCGAACCCCGACACTAGCACAGTGACAATGGCGTTGATACTTACCTGATAGGTGCCAGGAATGAGCGGAGTTCCGCAAACGGTCGCACAACCGAAGTTATCACCCGAGGCCGGCATGAACACGTTGTCGTCATTGTTGAATGTTAAGGCCAATCCAAAGGGTAGCCCTGTAACTGAAGATATTTCCACTTCTAGAATGGTTGCGTTAAAACCCATGGCGTTGACATTAGCCGGTAGATAAAAGGTAATGTTTTCGGAGTAGTAATTATTGATCGTTGCGTCGGGAGGAATGAGCGGGCACATCATTGGGAAACCGTCGGTGCTCATGCATGAGGAGTCGGGCGTGCACTCGGCACATTGAGCGAGGGTGCTATTTTTTGATACGACCATCAAGCAACAAAAAACCACAAGAAGCCTTAAGACGCAGGTGTTGTGAGCAGAGTAAAATTTGCGCATGCACTATTTTTTGTCGAATATATAGACAATAACTTATTCCTTAGGGGAATAGGGATGCGTTGTCGGGTCATAGTACTTTCGCTTCATGAATTCAATACGCCACCATTTTGAGCAGGCACATCGTCTGTTGGAACAAGTGATGAACGATGAGCTTTTTTTGCAGTCTGTTCATCGTGCCGGAGAAGCCATGAGCAAGGCCATTCAATCAGGCAATAAAATCATGTCATGCGGCAATGGCGGAAGTATGTGCGACGCGATGCATTTCGCCGAAGAGCTTACCGGACGCTATCGCGACAATCGATCGCCCATCGCTGCCATCAGTATAAGTGACCCATCGCACATGAGTTGTGTGGGCAATGACTATGGATACCAATATGTGTTTTCGCGTTTTGTAGAAGGAGTTGGTCGGCAGGGCGACGTATTGCTCGCTATTTCAACCAGCGGAAATTCTGCAAATGTTGTAGAAGCCGCTCGCATGGCACAATCCAAGGGCATCACAGTGGTGGCGCTCACGGGCAAAGACGGCGGCACATTGGCCGGCTGTTGCGATGTGGAGGTGCGTGTGCCCTGGATGGAATACGCCGACCGTGTGCAGGAAGTTCACATCAAAGTGATACATGCATTGATCGACTATATCGAGCGACATCAAGACAACTAACGCGCGGTGAGCGTTGTCGTTTCGACAATCTTTTTCTTACTAAAATCATCAGGCTATGCTAATCAAAACGTATGGCAGTGCTGTGTTTGGAGTAAACGCAGCGACTATCACCATTGAGGTAAATGTTGACAGAGGAGCGCAATTGGCCATTGTCGGATTACCCGACAGCGCCATCAAAGAGGCGCAACAACGCATACGCGCTGCGCTCTCGAACAGCGGATATGAGCTGCCTATTCGCAACATCACGATTAACATGGCTCCGGCCGATTTGCGTAAAGAAGGAACCGCCTATGATTTGCCGTTGGCGGTGGGTTTACTTGCGGCAACGGGCGCCTTTTCTTCCGATCTACTTGAGCAGTATATTCTGATGGGAGAGTTGAGTTTGGATGGAGGTTTACGACCCATTCGCGGTTCGCTGCCGATAGCTATTCAAGCACAAAAGGAAGGATTCAAGGGAATTGTTTTACCTGCGGTAAATGCTGAAGAGGCGGGAATTGTGGAAGGGTTTGAAGTTTACGGAGTGAATCATATAAGTGAAGTCATTGGGTTTTTTAGTGGCACTCAATCATTGCAACGAGTGGTAGTCGATGCGCGGGAAGAATTTTCGAAGCAACAACTTGAGAGCAATGTTGACTTTCTCGATGTGAAAGGACAGGAGAACATCAAGCGAGCATTTGAAATTGCAGCGGCAGGAGGACATAACGTTATTCTGATTGGTCCGCCAGGTGCGGGAAAAACCATGTTGGCCAAACGGCTTTCGACCGTTCTGCCGCCACTATCATTGGAAGAGGCGCTGGAGACAACCAAGATTCACAGTGTTGCGGGCCGTTTGAAACAGAGCGGAGGTCTCATTCAGCATCGGCCTTTTCGCGCGCCACATCATACGATTAGCGACGAAATAGTGTTAAAGTATGAATTTGAACTATCAAACAAATAACACATTGAATATGAAGGCTAAAGAAATCGGTGTCGGGAGATTATGGTACCGAAACGGGAAGTCAG
Organism: Flavobacteriales bacterium; assembly: GCA_027488435.1. Taxonomy (GTDB): domain Bacteria; phylum Bacteroidota; class Bacteroidia; order Flavobacteriales_D; family Sanyastnellaceae; genus JAIBBG01. The sequence continues at coordinate 2,963 of JAIYBR010000072.1, read as the reverse complement.
TTCCCTACTTGAGACTCAAAGGACTTTGGTTAGAAAACAGTGGATTTACGAAAGGGTCAAAGGTGAACATTGATGTGACCGAAGGACGGATTGTGATTTCAGTGATTGAATAGGAGTTTCCTTATTCATCTTCCTAAAGAGTGCAGTAATACATGCCGTCTTGTTGTTTTTTTAGGAATGAAAAAGGGATGTCAAATGACATCCCTTATTTCAATTATTGAGTGTTTGCTTTTTCTATTGAAGAACGATTTGTCGTGTTTCAATTGGAACCCCTTGAGGGCTATAAACCACGACTTGATACACTCCCATTCCACCCCATGTATTTAAGTCCAAATACTCCTGTTGTTGAGTGATATTGGAATTATGGACCAACTGTCCCATCGGGTTAAAGATGGATAGTGTGTATCCATTTAAACCAACGAAATCTCCATAATTGATGGTAATATGGTCACTTGTTGGATTTGGATAAATCTCAATGGAGTGTTCATAGGTTACGGGGTTGAAGCCAGTCATGTTAAAATTGATAATGAGAGTGTCAGTTACCGTAACATGGTCGTAGCAGATATTTGCGTTGTAGAGATTTTGGATTTCTTCTTCAGTGAGGACTCTGTTCCAAATTCCGATGTCATCAAGTGTTCCAATGAATCCCTCATTAGCGTAGTTTGAAAATTGGTTATAGTTTCTACCAATTTCCACTGTAGAATTAGAAACAATCGGAATATTCATTGAAGAACTTTGGTTGTCCAAACTACCGTTTATGAAGATAGAAACGGAATTCAGTTGTTGTGTTATCAAAACATTAGTCCATTGATTGAGATTTAATGATGATGACGATAACAAGGTGGTAGTAGTAGAACCGTTCTGGGTATCATACATGATTTTACCATCTGAACCCATTCTGATTTGATAACTCGCGTCACCTGTGTTACCCCATTTCGCTAGTATTACACCAAAATTAAAATTACCAAAATCAAGTGTTGATGGGTTTAGCCATGTAGATATAGTATATTCATTGGTTAATTGAAGCGTTGACGAATTTTGCACGGAGATAAAATCTAACTGATTATCAAACCCATAAGCAGAATTCACGTTATTGAATCTATCTTCAGTAGTTGTAGGTGGAGCGGTTACTTGATTTGTTCCGCATACATTACAACTTGAGCCAGTGAAACTTCCGTTATTTCCATTCCCACTTTCATCATTAGCATTTCCGTTAAATGGATACCAACCAATAAGACCGTCTGTTGGAACATAATTAGGTAATTGAGCGTCTGCCAATAGGCAAACTAAAATCAGTGAAAGAAAGAGATAATATTTCATACATTTTTTTTTGTTCCTTCCCGACCCCTCAGGAAGGTGGTTATAAAAAAAGCGCGGGGGTCCCTGATTTATTTGTGACAGTGGCGTAGGATAGCCCGAAAACAGAATAAACAGAAACACCCCGCGCTGTATGAGTAGCGCGAGGCGTTTCGCTGTGTTTATCCCTGTTTTCAATTAGAAATCCTACTTTCTATCACAGGTTCGTCAGCAAAACGCTATTTGATTTTTTCGTATTGTTGGTTCGTTAACCAATTACAAAGATAAGAAATGAATAATCAAGAATATAGCGGCTCCACCTACCTCATTTTTAAGGTAGGTTTATTCAATTGAAAAAACGTAGCTTTGATAAAAAAAGTCAGATAATCGCTATGTCAAAGTTGTCAAAACAGAACTATCAGATATTATCAGTATCTCCTGAAAAACTTAAAGAAAACTCTCACTCTAAAGGTCTATACCAAGAGTCTAAGGATTTGTTGGATGAGTTAGAAGAAACGATAAAAACCAACGGGATAATCACCCCCCTTTTGGTTACCGAAGATGGAGTTGTGGTTTCCGGCAACCAACGATTGCGTGTTGCCAAGCGTTTGGGTCTAATGGAAGTACCCGTGATTGTAGTTTCAGGTGGCTCAGAAATAGAAGAAAAGGTCATAATTTCTAATCTTCAAAGGGTAAAGACTGCAACGGACCAATACAGGGAGTATCGGTTATTGAAGAAAATATACAACATCAGCAAAGGCAAGAGGAATGAAGACTACTTGAAAGCGAAAGAAAGAACATTAAGTGGTGTTAGTCCCTCAACCGTTGATAAGTATGATGCCGTATGGAATCTTGCCGCAAAACTTTATGGTGAAAAGTCCAAAAAGTATCAACAAACAATGCAAAAGTTGGATTCGGGGACCTCTATAAGCGCGGTTCTTAGGGCTTTACAGATTGAAGAAATGGAATCACGAAGGGTGGAGTTTATCGGGAAAGTTGTTAAGGATAATTCGTATGAGATTCATTGTGAAGACATACTGAAATTCAAGAAGCTTAACAAGAAGTCAATAGGTGTAATAATAACTTCACCTCCATATTTCCAGCTAAAGGACTACAAGACAGGGAGCCTTCAACTTGGCAAGGAAAAAGATATTTCAGATTATTTCAAGAAGATGGTCAACGCCTTCGTTCACCTCAAACCATATTTGAAGGATACGGCAAAAGTTTGGGTCAATCTTGGCGACACGATGATAGACGCGGTTTATTGTAATGTCCCTGAGAACTTTATGTTTCAAATGATTGAAAACGGATTCTTCCTTTCGGATAAAATCATTTGGAGCAAGAAGAATCCAACCCCTACAGGAGGCTCAGCAACAAACCAATCCTATGAGATGATTTACTGTTTCACATTGTCAAAAAATCAATCTTTTTTTAGGACTCGCAGTCTGAAAGACATAAAGGTTAGGCTTGAAGAGGTTTCGTTTAACAACGGGGCTCGTTTAAAGTCGTCTTGGGAATTATCGGAATCATCAATAAAGACCACAACAAATGAGTGGTCAAAACTGAAAAGGGATTGTGAAATGAGGGGAATTAAGTTTGAACATCAGGCTGGGTTTCCATTAGTCATTCCCCAATTGCTCTTGGCGGTATCAGCAGAACTTGGAGAT
>JAIYBR010000278.1 GCA_027488435.1 Flavobacteriales bacterium | reverse complement strand
TTCCACCTTCAGGAGGAGCCGAATCAGAAAATGCGCCTGTCATTACCTTCGACTCGTTGATTTGTAATTTCGGGACGATTGCTGTTGGAGAAAAGTACCCTCACACTTTTCAATTCACCAACACAGGAAAAGCGCCACTCATTATAGCCCAAGTTAGTCCATCATGCGGTTGTACCACCGCCAAAGACTGGCCAAAGCAACCCATAGCGCCCGGAGAATCGGGCAACATATCTGTGGAATTCAACTCTTCAGGGAATTCGGGAAAGGTTGATAAATCCATAACCGTTTTGAGCAATTGCATTCCTTCCGTCACGACTTTGCGCTTTCAAGGCATTGTCGCAGGTGTCGACTTTGTTCCAGAATCAGAATCTCCCATTCAAATGGAAATGGAAAATCTAAACGCACATTAATAACCCAAAATAAAATGACAATTACGTTTCTTCAAGCACAAAACCAAGGTAGCGGCATGGGCACCTTACTTTTCATGGTCGGTTTTTTTGCCATCTTCTATTTCTTCATGATTCGTCCGCAAATGAAAAAATCCAAAGAACAACGCAAGTTTCAGGAAGGAGTTAAAATCGGAGATAAGGTGATGACCCTCGGCGGCATTCACGGGGAAGTTATTGAGACAGACGAAACATCGGTGATAATCAAATTGGATCAGGGCCGCATGCGCATAGAAAAGGCCGGTTTGAGCGCAACGAAAGAGGTCTCCGAAGGAAAAGACAAGTAGGTTTGATTCAAATTCATTTTGATATAAAACAGCACATGAAAAACATCATACTATTCTCCCTTTCAGCTATGCTTATGGGCGGTTGCGATCATAGTCACAACCATCAAAAAAGCGAAGACGGCACGCTCGCACGTGAATTCTACGGAGACTCGTTCGATATCTCTGCATCTATTCCGGTGTCAGCTTTAACGGCTCAACTCGAAGGCAAAGACACTCTTTTCGCCACAATCGATGGTGTTATCAATCAAACATGCCCGGCCGCAGGCTGTTGGCTCAACATGCGCCTCGACAGTGGTGTTCAGAAAATCACTACAGATCACGTGTTCTTTGTTCCCATCGAAGGCTGCGAAGGTTTGAATGCCAAAGCGAAAGGAAAGGCATTCTATGACGAAATAAGTGTTGAAATGCTCAAGCACTACGCTCAAGAAGAAGGAAGAACAGAGGCAGAAATTGCTGCGATAACAGAGCCCAAAAAAGTTCTTAATTTCATCGCAACCGGTGTAATGATTGAAGGTTACAAGGAGCCCGAAGGTGGAGCCAAACAAGGAACCTGTAATCATGACCACAGCGATGGATCATCGCATGATCATGATCACGAGCACAACGAAACACAGGAAGAGGGCGGTCACTGACCCCCTTTTTCTTTTGCCTGACTCCAACGAATGATGGAAAAGTACCGTGTCTTGTTGGTAGAAGACGAAGAGAGCCTGGTTTCAGCTCTCACTCTGAATCTTGAGCTGGAGGGTTATCACGTGGTATCTGCGCGCGATGGGCACACTGCCCTCGATAAATTTCGCAATCAACACTTCGACCTTGCCATATTGGATGTCATGATTCCTCAGATGGATGGTTTCGCCGTTTGTCAGACAGTGCGTCTGGAAGGCAACACCACTCCTATCCTATTCCTATCAGCAAAAGGAAGCGGCAAAGACAGGGTCGAAGGATTGAAAATAGGCGGCGACGATTATCTCACCAAGCCATTCGACTTAGAGGAGCTGCTTCTGCGAGTGAGTAAACTGATTAAGCGGCACGATGGCACTCACAGTCTTGCAGAACTCAACGAGTATTCTTTTGGTCAAGGGAATCATGTTCATTTCCTTCATTTCACCATACGCGATTGCGAAGGCAACGCAACAGAAATCAGCAAGAAAGAAATAATGCTTTTGAAGCTGCTTATTCAGCGCAAAGGCGAAGTAGTAAGCCGCGAAGAAATCCTGGAGAAAATCTGGGGATACGACGTGTTTCCCAGCACGCGAACTATCGACAATTATATACTAGCTTTTCGCAAATACTTTGAAACAGACTCGCGCAATCCAAAGCACTTTCATTCAGTGCGAGGAGTAGGTTATCGGTTTACAGATTAGACCATCTGCATAACCCGTTTCACTTCCTCATCGATCTTCTGCGCAAGCCCCTTAGCGTCGCTTTTCTGCTGTTGCAAGTAGAGTTTCCAGGCAACAGATTCAGCCAGTTGCCCCAACGTTTCTGTTTTAAAATTACTGGCTGTTTTATTCAGCAAATAAATTCCACCGGCACACACCGCCATGCCAATACCGCTGAAAAACCAATCTAGGCCAATGCCTAGCGGGATAAACACGAAGAATAGAATTGTGAGTAGACCGTTCAAAAACCCATTCGGCTTCAAGATATCCAGTTCTATTCCGCTCAACCTGGACCATTCCTGAACCTTCTGTCGTCGACCGGCAGCAGCTATAAGGTCATTCAATTTAGCATCCATATGAACATCGGTTGCTGCTAACCCCAACTTCAAGAGCCCGGTCTGCAGTTGGGCAAACGCCTTTTCGGTGGTCCATTCTCCGGTCAATTCGTCTACATAACGCTGAATTAAAAGATCAGCCAAACTCGATGCAGAATACGATTTTTCGGAGTAATCTGTAACATTGACCGAACAGTTCAATCGTTCGTTTAAGAGGGTGATCAGCTTTTCCGTTTGTTGAGGGGAATACAGTTCAGTCATAAAGTTGGAATGGGTGGCAAAAATACTACTCTCGCGCCGATTCGGAACCACATTTTATGATTGAATCGCCTTAAGAACGCCATGATTAAGCACTGATTATGAGCGACTTAATTTATAACGAATAAAAAGCAGGCAACCCCCTCTTAACACATTCGTCATATAATTGGTTGCGCAGTTTTTCCAGGACTGCGTTGGTTTCAAAATTTTCCTTGCAGGTTTAAAAAAAAAGGGATTCGACGTGAATCCCTTTTTTGATTTGTCACCAAGTAAATAAGCGAAATATTCCATCGTCACTAATCACTGCTTCCTTTCCATCATCTTGTTCATACCCATCATTTGCTTCATCACCTTTTCCATGCCATCGGGTGAGCCATCGAGAAAAATGATATTGCCCTTGCCGTATTCAGCGAAGTTCTTCACGGCTTCGGTCCACATGCTAAACATGATAACAGACGTATCCAAATTCGCCTGCTGCATTTCACGCGCAGCGTTTTGCATACCTCGCGCAACCTCTTCGCGGAACAGCGCCACACCTTGTCCTCTCATTTGAGCGGCCTCTCTTTCCGCTTGTGCCGCTATTTTTATTGCATTACCCTCTGCCTCTGCTGCCTTTGTCTTTGTGATGAGCAAGGCCTGACCTTCATTTTCAGCTGCAGCTTTCAAGTTGTTCGATGCAACTACCTGCGCCATCGATTTGATAATGGCCTCATCGAATGTGATATCGTTGATCTGAAGATCCTGCAAATGATAGCCCCACTCTTCCAGACGATTATCAATTTCAGCCTTCACGTGCTCTACTATTTCATTGCGCAAACCAAGCACTTCCGCTTGCCTTTTTGTTGCTACGAAGGCACGAATAGTTCCTTCAATCGTTCGCACAAGCGCTTGCATTAAGCTTCGTTCGTCGATGAATTTGAAAGCCACTCGTTTTATGACCTCCTCTTCTCCGCTCATCACGGAATAAAGTAACATGGACTTGAAATAAACATTGGCCTGATCGAAGGTCACTGCCTGGAACTCCATCTCAACACTGCGATTCTGTGTGCTTATTTTCTTAAACACAACTTCAATGAACGGGATGGTGAAATTAAGACCCGGAGAAAGAACACGACGGTATTTTCCGAAAACCGTGACCACTCCCATCATGCCTTGTTGTATCACTACAAACGACTTCAGAAGTAAAATAAGTACGATTGCTAATACTATAAGATTTCCTGTAATCATGTCTTTAAAATATGAAGTTTATTTTTCGTCGAAAGTACCGCCAATCCAACGCTTTTGTTTCAAAAATTGTGTCAACGCTGCAATAGCCCGACCCCGGTGACTCAAGTTATTCTTTTCTTCCATCGTCATTTCCGCAAATGTCTTTTCAAAGCCATCGGGCTGGAAAATGGGGTCATACCCAAATCCTTCACTCCCTCTTCCCACCTCGACAATAGTACCCGAAACGCTTCCTTCAAACAAATGCTCTTCTCCATTTTCAATGAAACAAATTACCGTACGAAAGCGTGCTCTGCGATTCAGTTTCCCGCTCAAATTAGCAAGTAGAAGAGACATATTATCGTTTGAATTTTTGTGCGCGCCCGCATAGCGGGCCGAAAGCACTCCAGGTGCCCCACCCAATGTTTCTACCTCCAACCCGGTGTCGTCGGCAAAACAACTTACTCGGTAATTCTCCCAAACATATCGGGCCTTCAATCGGGCATTTTCCTCCAACGTGCTTCCTGTTTCGGGAATATCCTCATTACATCCGATCGATTTCAAACTATGCAATTTGACAGCGCCCCCCATCTTATATTCTACTTCTGCCACCTTATTTTCATTGCCACTGGCGAATACGAATTCTCTCATCATTCCGACTTGATTATTTTGATTTTACCACTTTCTGTTCGTTCCAATTTTTCGACGAACCTTATTTCCTTAGGAACCTCGTAGCGATCGAGATGCCGCATCATTGCCTGATACAATTCATCTCTATTTAGGTCAACAGACGACTCCATAAACAAAACTACCTTTTGCCCAAGGATATCGTCATGCACAGCAGCAATAGCGAATGGAACATTCAGTAACGATTGCAACTTTCGCTCAATTACCTCAGCGAACAGCTTCACTCCACCGCTGTTAATCATTCTATCGAAGCGTCCTTGGTAAAGAAAGGAACTTGGCCCCATTAATTCTACGACATCGTTTGTTTGAATGAATTCACGTTGAATATAAGGTGCCTCAATCTGAAGTCTTCCATTACCATCCACATTAAACGTTATCCCTTCCAATGCCTGAAATGGAGTTTCCTCCGCTGTTAGTTTACGAACTGCCACATGGCTCAGTGTCTCGGCCATACCATAGGTTTCGTAAAGGTTTTTACACTCGTCAGAGAGGCGCCTTCTGAGTGCTGTCGATATTGCAGCACCGCCAATTATC
>JAIYBR010000266.1 GCA_027488435.1 Flavobacteriales bacterium | reverse complement strand
CAACGGTATAGTCGGTCGCGCCGTTGTTGAGTCGCGCAAACTCTTCGGCCTCCATGGTTTTTAAATCGTTGTAAACTTGCTCCTTCATTTGAGCAGAGCTCATGCCGCGATAGCTCTTTGCTTCCGATGAGCGCTCAGAGTTTTCATTGGCAATCAGGTTTCGTAATTCCGCGTTGCTTTGTTGTTCCGGAGGCAACTGTTCTTCAGGCAACGGCTCCTCCTGCAGCATGTCCATTTCCAACTGCTCATAGATTACCTCATCTTCAGTAACACGATGTTCTTCGGTGAGCATTTGGGTCACAAAAAGCACGAATATGTGCACTACCAGCGAAACGATAATGGCCTGATAAACGAATGTCCACCTCTCCTTGGGCCGCTCATCGAGTGCGCGCAAAAACTCCTGCGCTCGGGTCGCATTCATCTTCCAGGAAGAAGAGTCGCTGTCAGTTTGCGGTTCGCTGTGCTGTGCCTGAGCCATGAAGGATCTTGAAAAGATGAAAGTTACGATCGGAAAGGTACTCTCAATACAGCCTGCTAGAAACGCCGTTCAACGGAGTTATGAAACCTTCGAAGTAAATTGTGGCTTTCTGTTAAAAATCACTCTTTGCATTACTGTGGTTTTGTAATTCCATGTTTGGGCTTATATTCGCTTCGATGAAACCGTTGAGGTCAAATCGTAGAAATCGTACAGTTAATACAAACCAATACAATGAAAAAATTATTTGCTCTTCTGGCTTTCGTAGCAATCTGCGGAATCGCCAACGCTCAATGTTCTAAGTCTGCGGCTCAAGGAACAGCGGCAAAACAAGAAACCATGAAATGCTCTGAAGCCGACAAGGCGAAGTGCGAAAAGGCTGCAGCTCAAAACGGTACCAAGTGCGAAACAACCGCTACAAGCACTGCTGCTACCGAGAAGTCTTGCAACAAAGGCAATGGTGGTTCTTGCTGCAGCAAGGGCACAACAAGCGCTGGTGGTTCATGCTGCCAAAAGGGTGGTACTGCCGAAGCTGAAGGCAAGAAGTCTAAGAAAGTAAAGACAATCGCAATGGCTGAAGAGCCAAAGAAATAATACTCGAAAGAGGAATGAAAAAGGGGTCAAATTGACCCCTTTTTTTATTTCAGTCCGAAGTGCTTTTCGGCCATTTCCCGAATGTTATCCCCAATCGCCAAAGCTGCTGTTGCTGCCGGTGAAGGGGCATTCAATACGTGAATGCTGTGGTCGGTGTATTCAATGCGGAAATCATCGCGTGTGTCGCCATCCTGGCGAAGCAATAGGGCGCGGACACCGGCTCTTCCCGGATGTATGTCGTCCATGGTTAGCGAGGGTACAAGAGTTTGAAGTGTTTTCAAAAACAATCGCTTCGAAAAGGCTCTGCGGTATTCATCGATACCAAATTTCATGTTGCTCATGAAAAGCCGCCAGGTGCCTATGTAACTCAAAGCGTCCATGGTGTCGCGAAAACTGAAGTCGGTCTTACCATACCCTTCGCGTTTGAAAGTGAACACCGCATTCGGTCCACATTCAATTTCGCCGTCTACCATGCGCGTGAAGTGCACGCCCAAAAATGGAAAGTCGGGATTGGGCACAGGATAGATTAAGTGTTTAACCTTGTGCTTTGCTTGTTCGGTCAATTCGTAATAATCACCACGGAAGCCTACCACCTTTTCTTTCAATCGAACACCGTCCTTCTTTGCCAAACGATCCGCTTGAAGTCCGCCACAGAATATCATGTGCTTCGCGTGGTATCTTCCTTTGTTGGTAACTACCAGCGACATTTCCCCCTGACGTTCGAACGCTATCGCCTCTTCGCCCGTGTGAACTTCGCTTTCCGATTGCTTGGCCAATGCCAATTCAGCCATCTTGTCTGTGGCACCTCTGAAATCGATAATTCCTGTACAACCGATATGCAGACCGGAAATGCCCTCGCAATAGGGTTCTATCTCTTTGATCTGTTCACGGGTTACGCGGCTCATATTTTCAATTCCGTTTTCAATACCATGATTCCAAATCTTCTCCATGTGTGGGAGTTCGGATTCATTTGTGGCTACGATAAGTTTACCGCAGATATCGTGCTTTACACCATACTCTTTGGCAAACTGCACAAGCTCCCTTCTACCATTTACACAATTGACTGCTTTCAATGAGCCAGGCTTATAATAGATGCCGGAGTGAATAACTCCGCTGTTATTGCCTGTTTGATGGTCGGCGAGATGCGGTTCCTTTTCCAGCAGGAGAATGCGCAGATTGGGGTAGGCCGTTTGAATTTTATACATGGTGGCTGCACCCACGATGCCTCCACCGACAATTACAATATCAAATGTTTTTTCCACGCCCCGAATATAGACCTCGCCTTCCTAAAACGAAATAAGTCGTGTATGTTTACCCTATGAAAACCACGACCAAAGCGCAGCGTGCATGGGCTATGTATGATTGGGCGAATTCTACCTATAATCTGGTGATTGGCACTGCGATTTTCCCCATTTTCTATAGTAAAGTAACTGCTACGGCCGACGATGGCGCCGAGGGCGATTATGTTATTTTTTTCGGAGCGCATTTGAAGAATACAGAAGCGCTTTCCTATGCGCTTGCTTTCGGAATGCTACTCGTTTGCATACTCGCGCCTACCATTGCAGGAGTCGCTGACTACCTCGGTCGAAAGAAATTTTTTATGAAAGCATCGTGCTATCTCGGCTCTGTTGCATGTGCGTCGCTCTATTTTTTTGATATTCATCATCTGGAGTTGAGCATGGTTAGCATCGTGTTGGCCTGCATCGGATTTTGGTGCAGCTATGCACTTTACAATTCATTCTTGCCTGAGGTGGCGAAGCCGGAAGAACAAGATAAGCTCAGCGCAAGGGGCTATTCACTCGGATATATTGGGAGTGTTTTGTTATTGCTCATGAACCTTGTCATGATCATGGTTCTCGATATAAGTGCGCGCTGGTGCTTTGTTACAGTTGGTCTGTGGTGGGCCGGGTTCGCTCAATACACGTTTTATTACTTGCCGGAAACAACGACAGGAAGGAAGTTTGAACGTGGTGTCTTGGCGCATGGCTTTAAAGAACTATCAGGTGTTTGGACGAGTCTTAAACACAGTCCGCGCTTGAAACGATATCTCCTTAGCTTTTTTGTTTTTTCAATGGGCGTGCAGACCATCATGCAAATGGCTTCGCTTTTTGGTACAAAGGAAATTGAGCGTGTGGATGAAACAGGGAAAGTTGTAATGGGCCTGGCCGATGGACAGCTCATTGGCGCTGTGTTGTTAGTGCAGCTTATAGCGATACCGGGTGCAGTAGTCTTTTCCTGGTGCAGTAAAAGACTCGGTAATTTGATGACGCTCATTGTGGCACTCGTCGTTTGGGCTCTGATCTGCATAGTGGCTTATCGTTTTGTACATTCGGTAACGGACTTTTATATCGCAGCAGCAGCAATCGGATTTATTAT
>JAIYBR010000241.1 GCA_027488435.1 Flavobacteriales bacterium | reverse complement strand
TCACGTTCGCCGAGGTTGCCGCCTATGCAAAGGTAGATTTGACGTAGCATGGGCCAAATATAAGGGCGAAGGGCGAAGGGCGAGGGGCGAGGGGCGTGGGGCGAGGGGCGAAGGGTGAAGGGTGAAGCCAGTGCGATGTCTATCTTAGCAGGCGAATGTTGAACGAAGAAACCATTGTCGCTCTATCGACCGCGCCAGGTATTGGGGCTATTGCGCTGGTGCGAATGACAGGGCCGGAAGCGATGCGTGTTGCGCAGGCCGTTTTTAGCAAAGACATTAGCTCAGCTCAATCCGCTAAGGCTATTCACGGATGGGTTATGGAAGGAGACCAGCGCATTGACGATGTGTTGCTTACAGTTTTTAGGGCGCCACATTCGTTTAGTGGAGAAGACACCGTGGAAATCGCTTGTCACGGTTCACTCTTTATTCAGTCTGAAATTTTACGGCTGCTCACGCATTCCGGAGCGCGCATGGCCCGTGGAGGAGAGTTTACGATGCGCGCGTTTATGAATGGCAAGATGGACCTTTCACAGGCCGAGGCAATAGGCGATTTGATTGCGTCTGAATCGGCCGCGGCACATAGGCAGGCAGTGCATCAAATGCGCGGCGGTTTCTCAAAAGAGATTAACGGACTGCGCGATCGTCTTATTCATTTTGCAGCGCTGGTAGAATTAGAGCTTGACTTTGCAGAAGAAGATGTGGAGTTTGCCAATCGCGATCAGTTTCGCGCCCTGCTCACAGAGATTCTATGGGTAGTAGAAAAGCTAAAAGCCTCATTCAAGCTAGGCAACGTGCTGAAGTCGGGCGTTCCTGTCGCTATTCTGGGAGCACCCAACGCAGGGAAGAGCACCTTACTCAACGCCCTGCTGAATGAAGAGCGTGCAATCGTTTCTGACATTGCCGGCACCACGCGCGACACGATTGAGGAGCATATCACCATCGACGGCGTGCGATTCAACTTCATCGACACAGCGGGAATACGCGATACGCGCGACACGATTGAAAGCATTGGTATCAGCCGCGCAATCGACAAAGCCCGCAGTGCGTCGGTCATACTACTCATTTTCGATGCAACGAGCACGCAATATGATGCGTTTGTGAATTTCCGTGATTATTTGCTGAAAGAAGCCGGCGACGACAAGCACATTATTATACTCGCCAACAAAACCGATGATATTCATTTCGACGAAGGAGTATTTGACAAGTACTTTGGAAGCGAAACATCACTTTTGAAAATATCGGCCAAGCAAGGCACTCATATCGAAGAGCTCAAGCAAGCCCTTCGCAATGCCATTGACCTGGGGAAGGTGAACAGTGGCGAAACCATTGTCACCAATGCACGTCACCATGCAGCGTTGAGCAAAGCCGCCGAAGCACTCACAGAGGTCTTGCACGGGCTCGACACCGGCCTCACCGGCGACCTGCTCGCCATCGACATTCGCCGCACGCTGCACCACCTTGGAGAAATCACAGGGAATGTATCACCCGACGATTTGTTGAACCATATCTTCAGTTCGTTCTGTATTGGAAAGTAAAAAATCCGCCGAGAATTGTGAGGTGAAATTTCGGCTGAAGAATTAGGCACCCGTTAACGTCCATCTTCGCGATGCCCAACCAGCCCTCGACGTAGCTCGGGCAGCGGGGCATTGCCAACGTCCAGGCCTCGGTTTCGCTCGGCTAACCCGCGAACCACAGAAATGCAACCCCAGATTCACATATATTGTTTATTTATATGAGGCTAAGTGCGTTGCGCACATCCATCCGAGCAAAATTGAATTGCAACAAACATTGATGAACTTTAGTTTCATTACCTTTCCGCAGAATAGAATCGCATGTCTGAACAAAGCCACAACGCCGCTAATCGCACTTCTGCGGGCGGAGACGCATACAATCGACTCCTGGAAGAAAACAAACTTCTCCGGGCGGTATTCGATCAGCTTCCTTCCGAGCTTGTAGTTGTGACTCCCGATATTCGCTATTTACTCGTAAACAAAGCGGCTGTAAAAGACGATGAAATTCGGGAGTGGATGATTGGGAGAAGTGACCAAGAATTTTGGGAGCGAAAAAATAGAAGTTCAGAACTATCCGTGAAGCGAAGGGAAGGGTGCCTTGAAGTGATTCGAACACAAAGCGATTTACAATTCGAAGAATCCTTTCATGTCGGTACACCACAAGAAAAGCACTACGTCCGTCTGCATCGCCCCAATTTGAATGGAACGGAACAGCCCTATATAATAATCTACGGCCAAGAAATTACGGAGCTCAAAAAAAGTGAAGAGCAATTGAAGGCGCAGAATATCGAACTCGAAAAGGTCAATCACGAGCTCGATCAGTTTGTTTACAGTGCTTCCCACAACCTGCGCGCACCGTTGCTCTCTGTGAAAGGCTTGCTCGGGCTCATGGAAGACGAGGAAATGGAAGCGCCTGCGCGGCAGCGATTCATCGATGAAATCTATAAATCAATTCAGCGATTAGACGCCACCATCAAAGACATTATCGATTACTCTAAGAACGCTCGTCTCGAATTGCTTCCGACTCCAATCGATTTGGAACAACTCGTTCGCAACACGCACGAGGATTTAAAATTTTATGAGGGGATAACAGTTTCACTCGAGATCATCACTCGCCAGACGAGTGTGTTTTATTCAGACGAGCGAAGATTAAACTCCATCATTCACAACATCATGTCGAATAGCGTTAAGTATAGCGATCCAAGCAAAGAACATTGCATGTTGAGTGTTGAAATTGAAGTAATCCGCGAAACGTGCAAACTCGTTTTTACCGACAATGGAAAAGGAATATCACAGGACAATCAGCATCGCGTGTTCGACATGTTCTATCGAGGCACGACCGAACGCAGTGGCTCAGGCCTTGGCTTGTATATCGTTAAAGAAATGACCGAGCGAATCGGGGGTTCTATTGAACTGAAATCGGAATTGGGCAAGGGCACAACTCTGAAATTAATACTTCCCAATATTATTGACCAGACAACTGCATAACGTATTCGGTCTTCCCTTCGCCGTATACTTCGTAAACGAAATTCACCTGCTCGGCTATTCCCTTGGCCTCCACATATTCGGTCAACTTGGGATAAGACTTCATAGCACCGATGATCATAGAAACCATTCCCCCCGTCTCAAAATTGGAAACAGCCGCGTCGCCCGCAGGAATAGATAGAAAAGTCAGATTAGGCAACGAACTCAGCTTTATACTATCAGCTTCAGATACTACTATGCCTGCCATTGAACGAAGTGAATCTGCAGCAACTTCATTTGGGTTGTCGAAATAGACCCCAATCATTTTTACGGGAACACCCTGTTCATCTGCAACTTTATGAATCTGATTAAAGGCATCGCCTATCTTTTCATACGGTCCGGTGTGCCTGATACCTGCCACACGATAACCGGGCATGGCACGTTGCTCAATCACGACCGATTGAAATAAGCCTTGTGTGCTCAAATAAATAAATCCAATAGAAATCAGAATCAGCAATACAATCAGAATTTTCTTCATAGCAATTCTTTTTACGAAATCATGAATCAAAATGGTTTGAGCGGCAAATATCGCTAAGCGCCGCATGACATAAATCAGTACAAACGATTACATCCCTAACTCTTATCAGTTCGTACAATGCATTCAGCAACTTGTTTTGTCGCACATCTCTAAAACCACACACTATGCTTAATTTTTTCTCAGCAAGTGCACGTGTCGTAAATACACGCCGTGCCGTAATGGAATGTATGGAAATCGCTCTCGGTGAAAACTACAGTGATGCAGATCTACTGGTTCTGCACGCCTCCATTGGTCATGATTTCAACGAAATGGTTCAGCAAGCGCATGAAATGGCGCCCCATGCCCGCATCGTTGCAGCGTCATGCTGCGGCGTCATAGGCCGAGAAGGGGTTAGCGAATCCATGAAAGACATGGCTCTCATGGCCGTTCAAGGAAAAGAATATGCTATTGCCAGCGTAACAAATATCGATGGCAAGAACTCTTATGAGAAAGCTCTTGAAATGGCTCATTCAATGAAGGCTCAGCAACCGGGAATCAACATGATTTACTTCCTAGGCTCAGGCATCGATATCGCCAACGACCTTTGTATCCAAGGTTTCGAGGAAGTCTTTGGTGAAGGTGTTACCATTTTCGGTGCTACCTCGGCCGACAACATGAAGGGAGTTATCAGTTTTCAAGCCGTCGATCAATTGGTAACAGAACACGGAGCTTACGCAATCGGTTTCTCAGACCCTTCACTTACTGTCGACACACAAGCGACTCATGGCTTTGTAGCCGTTGGCGAACCATTGGTTGTAACCAAAGCCGACGGCCATATTATTCAGGAATTCAATGGAAAACCGGCATGGGAAGAATATACACGTCGCTTGGGATTGACGTCAGATGCAACATGCGGCGATACCATTCCGATTGGAGCACTTGGAGAAAAACTCAGACCAGAATTGGCCAAGGAATATGGCAATGAGCACTTGTTGAGAGTGGTAACAAAGCATGACGGAAATAACATGTATTATGCAACTACAATTGCGGAAGGCACATCACTTTGGCTTACCACACGCGATGAAGACTTGATCTTCTCTGAGATGGATCGATTGGTGAAAGAAATGAATGATCGTAATCCGGGTAAAAAGCCGGTCGCCGTTTTCCACGCCGACTGCCTGGCCCGCGGTCGCTTCCTATTCAACCGAATCATAAAAGATGAGTTGGTAAGCAAGATGCAATATCCATTCTACAGCGAAGGCGCCTGCCCGCCCTGGCTCGGAATGTATGGCTTCGGTGAGTTTGCTAGATTGGGAGGTAAAAACACCTACCACAACTACTCCACCGCCTTGTATGTAATTTACCGCTGAGAAGTCCGCGCTAATTAATGAGTAATACTCCGAGTTACGATGAGCTCTTGAAGCAATTCCGCGACCTTCAATTGAGGGTCACGCGGTTTTCTGCTACCGAACAGGAGCTTATCAATACTCGCGACCGACTCGACTATGAACTGGTGCTCCACCAGCGCCTTCATCGTTACAACTCCGAGGCTTTGAAGGAACCATCGGAAGATGGTTTCTTTCAACTCGAGTCGGAAGCCATTGTAGATGTCTTCGAAACAGAGGGTTCTATCATTTTTTATGTACCCACGCATGGTGGTGAAGTTCAGATTT
>JAIYBR010000300.1 GCA_027488435.1 Flavobacteriales bacterium | reverse complement strand
CGCATGTCTATTGCTACCACTGCTGCCGACCCGAATGTGGTGTACGTCCTTGCTAGTGGCAATGACTCAGGCTTACTTGGTATTTGGAAATCAACGAATGGCGGTACTTCATTTACTCAAATGACAGGTACTAATCCAAACTATTTGAACTGGGACACTTCAGCCACAGCGGCTACCGGTGGTCAGGGTTGGTATGATTTGCGAATTGCTGCTGACCCAACGAACGCCAATACAATTGTAATCGGTGGTGTGAACGTATGGAAATCGACCAACGGCGGAACCAATTTCTCGCTCATCGGTCACTGGTATGGTGGCGGTGGAGCACCTTATGTGCATGCCGATATTCACGCTATTCAATTTGTTCCGAATTCAACGCGTTTATTGATTGGTAATGACGGTGGTGTTTTCATGACTTCAAATGGAGGAACTTCTTTTAGCGATATTTCAAGTAACCTTCCTATTGCTCAAATCTATCGATTGAGTGTTGCAGCTACCAACAACAACGTAGTAATCTCCGGATGGCAAGACAACGGAACTAACTTGAAGAACGGTTCGACCCATACACGTCCGATTGGTGGTGATGGTATGGATTGCCAAATCAATGCTTCCAATGCAAGCATCATGTATGGCGAATTGTATTATGGTTCCATTTACAAGAGCACCAACGGGGGTGCAAGCTTTAGTAACATTGTCGGAAGTGGCGGTGCAAATGAAGACGAGGACGGTGCTTGGGTAACTCCCTATGTGTTGGGACCCAATCCTAACCACATCTATGTGGGGAAGTCATTGGTATACAAATCACTGGATGGAGGCGCCACCTTTACTGCGTCTGCAGCCTTTGGGGGAACGGCAGATTGTAATTATGTCGCTGTAGCTCCTTCTAATACCAACATTGTTTACGCGTGCAAAGCAGGTAGTCTCTATAAAAGTACCGACAATGCCGTCAGTTTTACTCAGGTTTCAGGCATGCAAGGTTCGTACATAACTTCATTCTGCATTCACAATACAGACCCCAATAAAGTGTGGGTTACTTATTCTAACTATACAGCCGGACAAAAGATTTACTATACATCGAATGGAGGAACAAGCTGGACCAATATTTCAGGTTCATTGCCTAATCTTCCGGCTAACGTTGTTGCTTTTCAACCTGGAACGAATAATGGAATTTATGTCGGAATGGATGCCGGTGTATTCTATCGAGACGATGTTTTGGGAAATTTCGTTCCATACATGAGTGCATTACCCAACGCTGAAGTTGTCGATCTTGATGTGCAACTTGGCACGAATACAATCACAGCTTGTACCTACGGTCGCGGAATATGGAGGGCTCCCTTGTACGCTCTCCCTTCGCTGGATGGTGTGCTAAGTGGTATTATCAGTCCTACAGGTTCAAGTTGTTCCTCTGCTGTCACTCCACAAATTCAAATTTTGAATGCCGGAACGAATACGCTTACCAGCATGTCTATTACGTATCAAATTTCAGGACAGACAGCGCAGATTTACAACTGGTCGGGTTCACTAGCGACTGGTGCTTCACAAAATATTACTCTTTCTACCTTGAATTACGGAAGTGGAGCATTCACTTTTACCGCGACAATTACTTCCGTAAATGGGCAGGCTGATGCAAACACAGCCAACAACAGTCAATCATCTTCTTATTTCTGTGTCAATGGAGTCAATAATGCGACTATAACACTTGAGACAGATTGTTATGGAAATGAGATTAGCTGGCAGGTCAAGGATGCAGCAAACAACGTCGTGCACAGCGGAGCCGGCTATGGCAACGAGCAAACGTATACCATCCCGGTTTGTCTTTCGAACGAGTGCTACACGTTTGCTATCAATGACTCATACGGCGATGGTATTTCGGGAAGTGGCTGCGGACAAGGAGCCGGTAGTTATTTCATAACAGATAATGCCACCGGTACTACACTGGTGACGATGACTACGGCAAGCTATGGCTTTGGAACAACACACACGTTCTGCTATCCAATCAGTCAGGTGGCTGGTTGCACGAACCCATCGGCTTGCAACTATAACGCATTGGCCACTCTAGATAATGGTTCGTGCACCTTCGGACCGGCAAACGATCTGTGCGCAGGGGCGGTACTTTTAACTGTAAATGCTGCGGCAACCTCAACTACCAACGTAGGCACTTGTCAGGAGGCTGCAAACCCATCGTGCGGTGGAGCAACCCAAATGAAAGATGTTTGGTTTAAGTTTAACTACACTGGTGGTACGGTTACAATATCTACCGATTTTGCAGGAGGTACATTGAGCGATACCCGTCTTGCCGTTTATTCTGCTTGCGGTGGAACGTTGTTGTACTGCAACGATGATATTTCTTCGACCAACTACATGTCGCTTATTACCATTCCGTGTGGAGCTCTTACACTTGGACAGAGTTACTATATTCAAGCAGGCGGCTACAATGCTACTACAGGAACATTCTCGATTCAAGTAACTGCTCCGGTTGAAACGTGCAATGGAGTCGATGATAACTGCAATGGTCAAATTGATGAAGGTTTTGACTTGGATGGAGATGGATTCACAACATGCGGAGGTGATTGCAATGACAATAACGCAGCCATCAAACCATCAGCCACAGAAATTTGCAATACCGTCGACGATGATTGCGACGGACAAGTGAACGAAGGAGTAGGCAACACCTACTACTCCGACACCGATGGCGACGGATATGGCAATGCTTCATCGAGCACCGTGGCTTGTACACAACCTGCGGGTTATGTGACCAACAGCACCGATTGTAACGATGGCAGCGCGAGTATTAATCCTGCTGCAACAGAAATTTGCAACACCGCCGACGACGATTGCGACGGACAAGTGAACGAAGGATTAGGCAACACCTACTACGCCGACACCGATGGCGACGGATATGGCAATGCTTCATCGAGCACCGTGGCTTGCACACAACCTGCGGGTTATGTGACCAACAGCAACGATTGCAACGACGGCAACGCAAGCATTAATCCTGCTGCAACAGAAATCTGCAACACCGCCGATGACGATTGCGACGGACAAGTGAACGAAGGAGTAGGCAACACCTACTACGCCGATACTGATGGCGACGGATATGGTAACGCTACATCTAGTATCGTTGCTTGCACACAACCGGCAGGCCACGTGACCAACAGCACAGACTGTAACGATGGAAACGCAAACATCAACCCTGCAGCTACCGAAGTGTGCAACACTGCGGACGACGATTGCGATGGACAAGTGAACGATGGAGTAGGTAACACGTATTACGCCGATGCCGATGGTGACGGCTATGGCAACGCTTCATCGAGCACCGTGGCTTGCACGCAGCCTGCAGGTTATGTGACCAGCAGCAACGACTGTAACGATGGCAACGCATCGATCAATCCGGGAGCTTCTGAAGTCTGCGGAAACTCAATCGATGAGAACTGCTCGGGCGCTACCAACGAAGGATGTTGCTCGGTGAGTGCAACGGCTGTAGCATCCAATGTTACATGCTCGGGTGTTACCAATGGAGGCGTAAACCTGACGGTAACATCGGGAGTGGCTCCTTTCACGTTCTTGTGGAACAATGGCCTCACCACAGAAGACTTGAGCAACGTCGGCGCAGGAAACTATAATGTTACGGTTACCGATGCCAATGGATGCCAGGCCACAGCTTCGGCTACTGTTGGCAATAACAACCAGACGCAGGCAGCACCAACCGCTATTGATGGCCCTTATGGTGTGTGTCGCAATTCAACGGGCAATGTGTTCACTACACCTGCCGTATCAGGAGCAACTTCCTACCAGTGGACATTGCCAACAGGAGCTTCGGGCAGTTCAACAACGAATAGCATCACGCTCAGCTTTAGCTCAACCTACGCCACAGGTAATTTGAATGTTCGTGCGGTGGGGCCTTGCGGCACAAGTGCAAGCTTTAGTCGCGCGGTATATGCAAACACAGCTGTTCCAACAGCACCAACGAGCATCAGCGGTCCAACGAGCAATGTATGTGTGAGTACCACGCAAACGTATTCATGCACGGCAGTAGCAGCAGCAACCAGCTATCAGTGGACAGCCCCTACGAATGCTACCATCGTTTCTGGACAAGGCACACAGACAGTGACAGTTTCATTTGCATCGAACTTTGGTGCAAGCGGCTCGCTCAGCGTAAAATCTCAAAACTGTTTTGGCTTGAGCACTGCGCGTACTCTTACCGTGTATAGCATACCCGGCACTCCCGGCACCATTGCCGGAGCCGCGAATAACGTATGTTCGGGCAACGTATTGACCTATAGCGTAACGGCTGTTCCCGGTGCGACTAGTTACACGTGGACCGCGCCGACCTATACAACGATTGTAGCGGGGCAGGGCACCAACAGTATTTCATTGAGCATTGGCGCGGCGTTTACCACTGGAACGCTGTCGGTTCGTGCGGTGAGCACATGCGGGCAGAGCGCTGCACGCACCTTGGGCTTGAGTAAGAATCCGGCCACGCCATCAGCAATGGTAGGACCGACCACGAACCTGTGTGGTGGTGGTCAGTTCACGTATTCGGTAACGGCCGTGAGCGGTGCTGTGAGTTACAACTGGACAGTTCCTGCAGGCTGCACGATAGCAACCAACAATGGCAATTCAATTGTGCTGAATATACCGAGCACGTTTACCACAGGCACACTCACTGTGCAGGCGGTTAACAGCTGCGGCGGCACTTCTACGCGCAGTGCATCGCTCACTCGCTTGCCAGCCACACCGGCAAGTATTACAGGAGCGGCGTCTGTATGTCCAAACCAAACGGGTGTTGTGTTTACCACACCGGCCGTTACGGGAGTCACTCAGTTGTGGACAGTTCCGGCGGGTGCCACTATCACTGCAGGACAGAGCACTACGAGCATGGCCTGCACGTGGGGCACTGCAGCAGGCAGCGTGACGGTGAAGAGTGTGAATGCATGCGGACAATCGGCTGCGCGCAGCAAGACAGTTTCATTATTGACTTGTATGACAGAGCAGGGCGATGCTCCTGTTGAACTTCGCACACCAGAATTGAATGTGTATCCGAATCCGAATACAGGTGCGTTTACGATTGTCACCAATAGTCCCGGAAGCTACCAACTGCTCAACGGAATGGGCCAGTTGCTTGAAGAGTTTTCTCTTGGAGGCCAGCATTTGGCTGTCAAGGAGGTTCAGGGTCTCACTACTGGTGTGTATTACATCCGCAGTTTGCAAAATGGAATAGTGGAACGTGTGGTGGTGGTTGAATAGAAATTTGAGAACTGTGGGGGCGCTTCTCCGTTCACCATTCTCCATTTTTTTCCTTTCTCCTTTAATTTTGTCACATGCAGTTTAATCGCGGTGATAGGGTAAAATTTCTTAATGATTCCGGCGAAGGGGTGGTTGTTGCGTTTCCTTCGAAGGGTTGGATCTTAGTCGAAGATCGAGAAGGATTTACTTACGAGCATCGGGAAGATGAACTTGTGCTGGTGGGGAATCGGTTGAAAGAAGAAGAAAGGTATGACACCACGCAGCCCGATATCGTCGATGTCGTTGAACGGAATATCGATCGCAATTTTGCCCGGAAGGCTGCGGAGCATTTTAAGGTTCTATACAAAAATAAAGACGCAACAAACGTCAAGCGAAAGGGTGAGGTAATGGAGATAGACCTTCACATTCATGAGTTGCTCGACAATCATGCACGTATGTCGAATAGTGAGATTATCGCTGTTCAACTTGAACACTTTGAGAGAACGCTGCGCATTGCCGAGAACAAAAAGATTCCGCGGGTGGTATATATTCATGGCATCGGCCAAGGGGTACTTCGTGCAGAAATTCGAAAGATGCTCCATCAATACTATCCGCATTGCGAGTTCATGGATGCGCCATACGCCCATTACGGATATGGAGCCACGGAGGTGCGTATTAGACCCAATTTGAGGTGAAACGGGTCCAGCCAGCAATTGGCCTGACCGCGTTTCGTCTTTCTTCTTTATGATGGCCTATTTATTTGACTTGAAAAAAGGCCTCCAGTTTTTCTTCTTCGGTTTGTTGCCTCCGTTACCACCGCTTGTTCCATTGCCTCCATTGCCTCTCGGACCACGCTGTGCTGAACGTTGGTTGTTCTGCCTCGAGGCCGGTGCTGCAGGAATGGACTTCGTTGTGTCGAAATCGGGTAGGGGTGCCCGCCCACGGTCCTCTCCTTCGGGAATCATTACCCCGGTGAGCTTTTGAATGTCTTTTACATAGGCAATTTCCTCGGCCTCGCAAAAGGAGATGGCAATGCCCGATGCTCCCGCACGTCCGGTGCGTCCTATTCGGTGCACATAGGTTTCGGGCACGTTGGGTATTTCGTAGTTGATCACGTGTGTGAGGTCATCTACGTCAATGCCGCGCGCAGCAATATCGGTTGCTACCAGCACGCGGGTTGTTTTATTCTTGAAGTTCTTTAGGGCAAGCTGTCGCGCATTTTGCGACTTGTTGCCGTGAATGGCTTCGGCGGTTATTGATTCTTTTAATAAGTCCTTTACCACTTTGTTCGCTCCGTGCTTGGTGCGTGTGAAAACCAGCGCTCGCTCAATGGTTGAATCGCTCAGCACATGCATGAGCAACTGTTTTTTGTCGGCGCGATTAACGTAGTAGATACACTGTGCTATTTTCTCTGCGGTTGTTGCAGGTGGTGCAACTTCAACCTTGCGCGGATTCGTGAGAATCGTCGCACTCAATCGCTGAATTTCGGGTGGCATAGTAGCGCTGAAGAACAGCGACTGTCGCTTCGCGGGCAGTTTGGCTATGACACGCTTAACATCGTGTATGAAGCCCATGTCGAGCATGCGGTCGGCTTCATCGAGAATGAAGATCTCAAGCGAACGCAGGTCAATAAAACCTTGGTTCATCAAGTCAATCAGTCGGCCGGGTGTGGCAATGAGTACATCGGTGCCCGATCGCAGTGCTTGCGTTTGTGGAAATTGCCCCACACCGCCAAAAATGACGAGGTATTTCAAGGGTGTGTGTCGGCCATAGGCTTTAAAGCTCTCTTCAATTTGGATGGCAAGCTCACGTGTTGGTGTGAGAATGAGAGCGCGAATAGGGCGTTTGCCTTTCTGGTCTATCGGGCGGGTGTGAAGCTGCTGAATAACAGGGAGTGCAAAGGCAGCGGTTTTACCGGTGCCTGTCTGAGCGCAACCGAGTAAGTCGGTGCCTTGCAATACTATGGGTATTGCTTGTTGTTGAATAGGTGTTGGGTTTTCGTAGCCTTCTTGATGCAAGGCTTTTAAGAGGGGCTCAATGAGTCCCAGAGATTCAAAATTCATTCGAATGATCGGTATTAAATATGTTCGTGAAATGATCCGAACAATCAGGTAACGGAAATGGTCCTCCTTGGACACGCCTGATAAGCGTAAATCAAATTCGCTGCGAATATAAGGCTACTTCTGCCTATGTGCCGTTAAATAAGCTCAATACGCTCAATGCGGTCGCCGATTTGGATTTGATCGACCACCGACATACCATCAGTCACATGTCCAAAAATGGTGTAGCGTCCTTCGAGATGCGGTGTGGGAATGTGGTTGATGAACCACTGACAGCTTTCGGTATCGGGGCCGGAAGAGGCGAGTCCAACAGAACCGGTTCGATAGTCGTGCAGGCGAAATTCAGAGCGCAGCGTGTAGTCGGTTCCACCCATGCCATCGCCACGCGGGCAACCGCCCTGAATCACAAAGTTGGGCACTACGCGGTGGAAGTATTTGCCGTCGTAAAAACCGGAGCGCACCAATTGAACAAACGATGCAACACTGCCCGGCGCATCTTCCACGTGCAGTTCGATGATGATTTCACCTTTCGTAGTTCTAATGCGTGCCTGTTGCTTGCGAGGTATCGACTTTACTAAATTCCAGTCGATAGGATGGTTGTGCGCGGCCTTCAATTCTTCCATTGGCGTGATGCCCCAGGCTTTCAGGGTCTTGATAATCTCGTTGGCGGTTTCCAATTCACGCGGCAATTGAAGGGGGAGCAATGCTTTGTTGAGTGTGCTGTTGAGCATACTCTTCTCTTCCGTTTTTAATTCGATGGCGCGGCATTCGGCAGCGCATAGCGCAGCGATGCCGATGTCATATTTCTGAATAAGCTCATTCAACGATGAGGCATAATCGATGCTGGCAGGAAAATCGGACTGCTTGTGAGATTCGATGAAAGCTTCAGCATATGCGTTGGCGAGTAGAATATTCGATTCGTTCAGCGCTCGATTCAGGCAGATTGCGGCACTTGAGCCAGAGCATCCCAGCGTCCGAATGCAATGAATGCGATCGTAGATGTCGGCAATCGCATCCATTTTAGCAATCCATTGATTGACCGGAAATGGTTCGCCATGCAGGTGCAAAAGCCGCGCAAGGCTGCCTTGAATGCGCACATCCAGCTCGAGTTCTGCCGAATGCAAATAGGCGAGGTTTTGTGTATTCAGTTCTTTTTTCTCCAAGGCAAAGCAAGCGGTTTCAGCCACCGATGAATTGGAGTGCTTAACTAAGGGAAGTAAG
The DNA here is from genome assembly GCA_027488435.1 of Flavobacteriales bacterium. GTDB lineage: Bacteria > Bacteroidota > Bacteroidia > Flavobacteriales_D > Sanyastnellaceae > JAIBBG01. The sequence continues at coordinate 15,483 of JAIYBR010000300.1, read as the reverse complement.
GGAGTCGCATCGACCAATGAATGATTGCTTGCGGCTCTGCAAGCAGCTATGAGGAGCTCGCTGGAGGTTGCTTTGGAGTTGAGGACTCCCTCTATGAGTGTCGCTGCAAATTGGCTGATCGTTTTACCGGCTATCGGCATGGCTGCAACAATGCAAAGCGTATCGGTTTCGGAGGTTAAATGTTTCAGAAAGCGATCTGCCTTGAGAGTGTCGGCATGCCAGTCGCCGCGATACCGACCCATGGCATAGGCAATCATGCGTCGGTTGATGGTGTTTTGACCGGCATACATTCCGGCCAGGCTATTCATGAAACGCATGTCTTGCCATCCACTGTTGTGCAACCAAAAGGCGCATTTCGCTTGAGCGTGAACTGAAATCGAATCCGATTTTTCAATGTTGTATACAGCATGAGCTGCTGCTTCTATCATTTCAGGGGGCGATTCAGAAGCTTGCAGAGCCCCACCAATTTTCCCCAATGCCTCTGCCATTGCAATAACACAGCTGGCATCTCCCTCGAATCGAAGTTGAATGGCCAGCGGTTGAATGGAGCTTGGATGAAGCGTTTGTCCGAGTGCATAGGCGGCAGCTGCCCTTACATCAGCAACAGGATCTTGAAGTGTTTTATGCAGTCTGTCAATTGCCCTCGGGTCGCGAATACTGGCAAACGCATAGGCAGCCTCTTTGCGTAACGAGGGTTGCTGGTGAGTCAGGTAGACGAATAGTGAATCGGTGTTGCGTTCATCGCATAATTGAGCAACGCGCAGCAGTTCCGGGTCGATGAATTTGTTGTGGAAGGAAGGTTTGCTGCATTGAACCAATGCCAAAGCAAGGGAAAGAATGCAAAGCCACCTGCTTAGTCGTATTGACGAAGAATGCATGCAATTCAACTTGCAACGGTTGCTCACTTTGAAATAAAAAGTTGATTACTTAGCGATAATCAATTTTTGTTTCACAATTCCAAAGCTGTTTTGGCCGGCAACGATGTATACGCCGGAAGCCAGGTCATTAATCGTTACTTCATTTTGATTTACACTATTCAGTCGAATCTCTTTCACTAGTTGACCGGCTTCATTCACAATGTAAAAAACACCCTCATGCTTCGATCGGAAAGTAACTTCACTAAACGACGGATTTGGGTAAATCAACATCTCGGTGTCGGCTTGCCATTCATTCACATTGGTTGGTTGACCGACCACCATAGTGATACCATTGCTGATTACGGTTTGAACCGCGCTGCATGGAATCTGGCCGTTGATGCGACACGTAATAGTTTGGTTGTTTCCTATAGTACTTGTTGTGTAAGAAGAAGAAGTTGCTCCTGAAAGTGCAATACCGTTAATGTACCATTGATAGGTTGGGTTGGCTCCGGCGTCGGTTGCGGTTGCAGTAAATGTAACCGGCGTTCCTACGATAATAGGATTTTGGCTGACGGTAATCACAAGAGTAGGTGTTACGCTTGGTTGCGGTGTTACATCGAATGCAATGCTGCTCACCTGCGAGGGAGAGGCACAACCGATTGAAGAAGTAATAGTGCAAATCACACTTTGTGCTGAAGCAAAGCTGTAGGTCAGCGTGTCATTATTGTCGCCTACTTCTACTCCGTCTAACATCCATTGATAGATCGGTGAAGTTCCCGCATTGTTTGCCGCAGCCACGATTTGAACCGGGGTTCCTTCGCAAATAACGGTTTGAACCGGAGCTATGGAAACGGATGGTGCAATAGAACTCACCACATCGAGAATAATATCATTGGACGTCACTGAAACTCCCGCTAAAAGAGGATCGCTTGAAGTCATGGCGCAGGTAACGACATCGCCATCTTGCGGATTGTCGATTACAAGAGTGCTTGAGTTACTGCCCGCTGCGATACCATTGATTTGCCAAGCATAGGTTGGGGCATCGCCACCGTTTTCTTGCTCAGAAGTAATGGTGATGGGTTGTCCTACGCAGACAGTGCTTGCATTACCTTCTAACGATATGGCAACAGATGCTTGCAGGCAAGGTTCTATTTGATACGAAAAGATGCGCGTACGGGCAGAGCTTCCGCCGGTGGCGCCGCCCATGTATTCACTAGTGCACCAGATGGTCGTGCCATCGGGGTCGAGTGTGCCATGAGCATAATCGCCATTGCGGTTGGTACCGGTTTGCGAACCTGCGCCTGCAACTATCAGTTGCTCGGTAATAGGAAGTGTACCTAGTGGATCACAGCTTCTGCGACCGGTATAATACAAACCGGGATAAACGTTGCTGGTCGCATTGGTCTTCAAGTAGCTCAACCCGATGGAACCATTGTCGTCCATAATGATAGATCCCATCCAGCGCGTATCGCTGTCGGGCGTATAAATACCTTCCTGATACATCGACCACGTTCCGGTTGTTTGATCTTGACGAAGTTCACACCATTTGATGCTGCGTTGACTGGCGCTGATTTTCACAGCCCAGTTTAAAACAACCGAGTTGTAACCCTCCCATGTTTTCCATTGCGCGCGGTACATGCACACGCCACCTATACCGTCGAGTTTTTGAGTAGTTCCCGGTTGTGAGACGTCGTTCCAGCTGCTGTTGTAGGAGGCATCAAAAGCGGCGGTTGTCACATTGTTGGCTGTGGTGATTGTTGCCGTCGGAGTTGCTGGTGTCCAGTTGACTGTCATTTTATAGATGTTCACACGATCCTGATTTCCGCCACCCCAGCCGTTGTCGGAATAAGAGAAAATAGGACAGGGCGTGCCGGCAGGAGGAAGTGTGCCATCGCCGGCGCAGCCAGACATTGGCACGAAGAACCCACCACCGTCGGGTGGATTGTAAGACGCGTAAACGCTTCTGGCTCCTGGTGTTCCTGCAATCATAGCATCACGCTCAAAAGCAAATACACGCTGCGTACTTGTGTTGGCGGTCATGTAATAGCCATCTTGCCAAATGCTAAACTTGAGGTAGTCGGGAAAGGCCGGAGAATCGAATGTATAGGTGTAGTAAGACCCGAGTGGATCACCTGTAGTTGAGATGGCGATATAAATTTCATTATTAAAGAATGATCCGAACTGCGCCAGAAACCAACGGTCGGCGGCTTTGTCGTACATCACAATCGGATCACCATTGTTTTGAGTGTCGGGATTCCACAATGCTCCGAGCGATTGTGCCGATCCCATGGGCGAGCCTGTTGCTTTGTTGTAGACACGGAATGTGGTAGCATTGATCATCTGAACGTAATGATTCAGACCAACAGCGCCGGACGGATCAAATGGGCGTGAGCCGCCCGCCGACTGACCTGCGATGTTAACGCGCAATTGAGTGCCCTTTTCAGCGCCCATTTCACGTTGAATGGTTGACTCTTCGTTTCCGTATAGCGAACCATCAGCTCCTGTAAATTCAAAGTGTTGAGCTATTCTATTCTTGCGGTCTTTCGATTCTTTGTAGGTTTCTTCTGAACGGATTTCATTTTCGGGAACACCTTTCATTTCGCGCAATGGGCGTGTGACGCTAAATGCTTTGGCAACGGCATAACCTGAGGCTGGAATAGTTTCTTGCGCAAGGGCAGCAATTGCAAATACGAAAAGAGAGATTGTACTGAAAAGTGTTTTCATGGTTTCGTGGTTTCCTTAAAGTAGGCGGCTAAAATAGATAGAGCTTAGTGTCATATGGTTTGATTTCCATCTAATTTGCGTTTAAATTGGATACCTATGGATAGTAGAGATTTTATGACGAAAGCGGCTATTGCAGGAGTCGGAGGGCTGGTATATCGTTAGGTTACCTGGAATTGACTTCGAATCTGGCGATACGTTTATTACTCGAAGTGGAAGTAAAGCTGAGATATTCTATGCTTTGGGCTTTTTATAATCTCCTTCATAGCCATATCCATACCCATATCCATACCCGTATCCGCGCATGGCCTTGTATCGATTTAATACGATACCCATTCGAGGAAGGCGCTTGTCGTCGTGCAACGCCTGGATCACCTCCAGTTGTGATTTGCGAATCAGCTTTGTGTTGATGATGTAGACAAAACAGTCGAGTTGATGAGCGATGTGATAGGCATCAGAGACGAGACCAATGGGAGCCGTGTCTACGATTATATAGTCGTAAGTGCTACGGAGCTCCTCCATTAACTCGCGGAAGCGATTGCTCATAAGCATCTCTGATGGATTTGGAGGAAGTGGTCCGGAAGCAATCAAATCGAAATGGAAGTTATCGCCGCCTGTACGCACAACTTCTTGAATAGTTGAGGTTGGTTTAGCGAGATAATAACTCAACCCTTTAGGATCATCTATTTTGAGGTATTGAGACAATTTAGGATGACGCAGGTCGGTGCCAACGAGGATTGTTTTTTTACCGGTGAAGTGAAGCGACTCGGCCAGATTGATTGAGAGGAAGGATTTTCCTTCTTTACCGATGGATGAGGTAATGCCTATCACACGGGGGCTCTCAGGCATTCCTGCGCATAAAAAGTCGATGTTGGTTCGCAGCATTCGAAATGCTTCCGAGTTTATGGAGCGGTCTGTATTGCTGTATATCAAATTGGAACCTTGAACCTTCATCTCGGGAATTTCACCCAGGTAAGGAACAGATAGATTTCCAACGTCTTTTTTGCTTTTAACTTTCGTGTTGAGCGATTCAATCAAGTACAGAACAGCAATGGGTATGAGTAACCCGAAAAGCAAGCTAAAGGCGTAAACCAGCTTGTACTTGGGGCTGATTTTTTCCTTGTTGGAATAGGCGGCATCGATGGTTTTAGCATTGGCCACGGTTACAGCTAATGCGATATTGGTTTCTTCTCTCTTCTGCAGGAGGTATAGATAGAGAGATTCCTTGATTTGCTGTTGACGTTGAATGTCGCGGAATGCACGCTCAAACGTTGGAACGTCTTGAATTTTACTATTGATGCCGCGCGCATATTTCGTTAGGCCATCAAGTTTGATTTTAAGCGACTTCAGTGTGTTCTCGAAGCTTGAACGCAACGAGTTTCGAAGTTTCAAGAGTTCAGGTTCGAGGGCAATGGTTGCCGGATTTTTTTCTCCTGTGGTCGCCTTAAGTCGGTTATGCTCTAATACCAGCTTGTTGTATTCCCAGATCATGAAGTTTACCGACTCTTCCTTGAGTCCGAGGTTTGCGGGCAATAAATCTTCGATCGTATTGCGGCTGTTCATTTCATCGAGCAGAAATTGATGCAGGGCAATTTCGTTTTCACATTCGAGAATTTCTTGCTCTGTATTGATGCCAGAGCTCACCATCAAATCGGCTTCCGAAGTGATGTCGGTAAGCTTGTTCTGACGTTTGAATGTCTCTACCTCTGTTTCTACTTCTGCCAGTTCATCGGTAATGAATTGAATGCGGTCGTTGATGAAGTTGGCCGTATTGCGCGAAATCTGATTTTTGTCGTCGATAGCGTGCTTGTTGTGTATTGCGATTAGTGAATTGAGCACGGCAACAGCTCTGTCATGTAAGGCGTCGCGAAACACCAATTTCAATACACTCGCATCTTTATTGACTGCGGAAATTTTTAAGTTCTCCAGAAATTGAATGGCCAATTTTTCGGGTGAAACGATTTCTGTAGTGAAGTTGTAATTAATGTGTGAGGGATTAAAATGCGGTGTTGTGGTGAAGCAGCCATACCCAAACTCAAACCGAAGCGTATCGCCAAAGCGATGCTGCGAAATTTCACCGCTCATCTTGTTGGTTAACGTATAGTCACTAGCAGATGTTGGGAGTATATTCCAACAAAACTCCTGAGAAGAATCGGGAAGTGCATTGGATATAAGTTGAAGTTTAATGGGTGTGGTTTCGAATCGTTCATGATGAATCGGTCTGCCGAATGTGTAGTAGCGCACATTCAAATGGAGCTCATTGATTACCTCCATCATGAGCGAACGTGACTTTAGTATTTCAATCTCATTATCGAGGTCTTGGTTGGAAGCCAGTATGCCAAGATCTTCGAAGGCCGATAGTTCGTCGCGGAGCGATGACTTGCCATTTTTGTCGTCTTTAATGAGCACCGTCGCAGAAGCCTCGTAGAGCGGCACCGTGTAGCGCAGATAGGCGAAAGCAATCCCTGCACACAAGGTAACTGACACTAAAAACCAGCGCCAGAAGGCAACATATTTGAGCGTGATTTCTCCTAGCGTTGGGCCGCTTTCCGTTTGCGTTACCATGGAGTTTTCCATTCCGATTATTTAATGAAAAGAAGAAGTGTTGTAAGCGCCATGTAAAGACTGCTCGTGAGTGCATCCACCATGGGTATGGAGGCAGCAGAACGCTTGAAGTTATTGGGCTCTATGTAAACGACGTCATTTTGCTGCAAATAAAATACGGGCGATGAAAACAAACTTTCCTGCGTGAGATCCACACGGTATTCCATTCGAGTCCCATTTTCTTCACGGATAACCAGTACATTTTTGCGTTCCCCAGTAATAAGAAGGTCTCCGGCTATGCCAAGAGCTTCCAGTATCGTAATGCGTTCATTGGGGATGGTAAAAGAGCCCGGATTTCGCACCTCGCCCAAAACGGTTACCCTGAAATTTAAGATACGCACCAATACTGTGGGGTTGACAACATAAGAGGCCAATTGTTCTTTCATAAGTTCAATCGCCTGAGTGCGAGTAAGCCCTCCCACTTTGATTGATCCGATAATGGGGAATTCAATGTTTCCGTTTTGTTGCACCAGATAGCCCGGAGGGGTTGGTGCACCCATCGTGTATCCACCGTAAAGGTTATTCCCGATGCCAAGTGGCATGTTGAAGAGAGCGGTTGACTTTTCGTCGTTGGCCATTACAAGAATGGACAGGAGGTCATCGGGCTTGATAGTAGGGTTGTAGGACGAGGGTCCTGGAAATGCAGTTGGTTTTCCCTGGAAGTATACAATCTTTTTTTTAGTGTTACATCCGGCGAGAGTCATTAGAACGATCAGGCATTTCAATACGAAATGGAATCGGCGACGCAAGAAATTCATAGGCCCAAAAATAGGAATGAAAGACCTATGCACTGCGCTTCTTCTTAACGATAATATTGAAGATAGCACTAAAAAAATAGCGCGTATCCGTGAAATAGGGGTTGCGCTGTTTTTCTAATAAATACTCCTCTTCTGCCTTCAATACGCCTTCAACAGACGGTTTTCTGTCGAGCGAAACATAGGGTGGAACGCAACCGGGTTTATGCTTGCTGCGGAGTTCTTGCAAATGCCTGGGAATGTCTTCGAAATAACGAGGACTAACCGGGCGAACCCCCACTAGTTTCATGTCGCCTTTTAGCACATTGATGAGTTGAGGCAATTCATCCAGCCAATACCTGCGCATAAACTTACCCCAAGGTGTTAAACGGAAATCATCGGCAGGTTTGCCACTCTCGGCGTAGCCGTTTTGCTTGAGAATATAGTCTTGAAGGTATTCGGAGTATGGGTGCATAGTCCGAAACTTGTATACGTGGATTATTTTTCCTCCTTTGCCGATGCGGCGCATTCGAAAGATAGGACCATAGCTGGCATTGGTGTCGTAGGCAGGCTTTTTGACCTTTTTTACGACAAACCTCGTGACTCCGTTGGTTGATTCATGTTTCAGGATCTCAAATCCGCAAGCAACCAATCGCCCCAACATTTCAGCTTTGGAGAGTAAACGCCCTTTACCGCCTGTCAAACCAAAGTAGATTTTTTTGAGTACCGGCAGCTTCGGGAAAATTCGTAGGAATACGAATTCGGAGAATATCCAGCCGAATTTCAAAACGGGGATTTTGTAAAATAGGATTCGCTTTCTTCTGGCTCTGTATGTTTCGAAGGATGCTGCGAAGAACTCACCGTCGTCCATCGATTCATTAACCTGCTCGAGAAATCGATTGATTCGGCGGACATCGTTCATGCGTGTTTCCGTGAAAAACGAAGTGCGCGGTAAACTGCCAGCGGTGAAATTGGAAGGATTGATTTCTCTGAAATTAGCGGCTTCGATTGGTAGACTTTTCAATAAATCCAACCAATAATCCCTCATCACTTCACTTTGTGATGTGAAGGCTGTATTGGGAATGTTGGTGTGTAAAAAGCCGGACGCTTCCATATAAGCGGTAACAAAAGTAGAGGTTAAATGTTCAATTGAATACAGCTGAACGTGAATTCATCTTGGGGTGATATTTATCAGGCTGCTTCCATCTGTACTTTCGCTGCCACATTCATCCACCGATCTGTTTTCGGCTCTATGCTAAAGAAGCTTGCATATTTCTTATTGCCATTCAATATTTTGATTGATACGCTTCTGCTGTTCTCAGAGCAACTATCATGGTTGCCATTTTTGCGAGCGGGTTTGTTGCTTGCATTGCTCCTGTTCGTTTTTTTTAAGCATGGCCAACATGTACAGAATTACTCTGCGATGCTTTTGTTTGTGGGTTATTGCTTGCTTCAGTTGTTTTTTGTTACGGATTTTGATACGTCATTCAATATCACCTTAAAGGTTTGCCTGCCCATAGCATGCTTTGCGCTGGGCTATTGTTTGTTCAACACAGTCGGTGAACTCCGGAAATTAAGTGTTTCGATCATCTGGGTTTATCTCATATTGATCGCCAACTTCGTGTTGAGTCAAGTTTTTAATCTCGGACAATCGGTCTATTCAGAGGATTCTAATTTCCGGGTTGGAAATCTCGATGACGCATGGAATATCTTCACCTATTCTGTTTTGTTGGCGCCGATGATTTTGTTTTTTGCCGGTGAAACCGCGTTGCGCCGCTATTCGACTTATGTGGGTGCTGGGCTTAATGCCCTGCTTGTTGTTATTTCTATTAAACGCATTGCGATATTGGGGTTAATCACTGGAACTGCTATTCGGTGGGGCTATGGATCTCCAATTAAGCGAATACTGAAATCGCTTGTTTTGCTATCTGCGGCAGTTGCACTGGCGTTTCCGTTTTTCCGGGAAACTATCGAGAAAAGGATAGAGGCAAGAAGCGATCGGTTTGAATCGGGTGCTATTGAGCGTGAGGGGCGATTTCTCGAAAGCGAATACGTTTGGGAGGGAGCTTTATCGTTTGATGAACCAATCAGAAGCCTATTCGGACTGGAGGGATTTAACTCCGTTGGTAATTATGCTGATGGTCGCTTCGGTGATCGACAGCTCCACGTCGATTACAATCTAATAGTTAACACCATCGGATTAGTTGGGCTGATGCTGTACTTCGCGATGTTCATTCAGTTTGGCAGAAGGATGATTCGGTTGCAAGCCAAGACCACACTTACTCCCCAGGTTAGTCTATTCTTGCGTTCTGTTTTTTGGATGTTGTTGTTGAATCAATTCATTACTTCATTCGCCGGGCAGATGTATCACGTCAGTTACAGACTCATCGTTTTTGTGATGCTGGGCGCTATTCTAGGAACATTTAAAAATTCGTCGCATGCGCGTGCTAATCGTTTGCAGTGGAAATAGGGGAGAGGCAAGTCCGTTCGTGCAAGAGCAGATGGAACAACTACGCAATGAAGGCTGTGTGGTTCAACTTTACTTGATTATAGGTAAGGGGTGGTTTGGTTATTTGCGCAACCTCAAAGGATTGAGTCGTGAAATCGGAAAGTTCAACCCGGATCTAATTCATGCACACTCTGGTATGTCGGTATTACTTGCCTCGTTGCAAAGGAGAATTCCGGTTGTGGCTACTTTTCACGGGTCTGACATCAACATTCCCAAGCTTCGGCGCTTTTCGAAATTGGCTATGATGCTCAGTCGATCGCATATTGTTGTCTCAACCGAAATGAAGCGTGCGTTAAAAGACGAACGTGTGCATGTAATTCCCTGCGCGGTCGATACCTCTGTGTTTTATCCAACCGATTTTGCGGCAGAACGAAAGAAGCTTGGATGGAAGGATGAAGATCGCTACATACTTTTTTCATCGTCGTTCTCGAATACTGTAAAAAATGCTCCTCTTGCACAAGAAGCTATAACAGCTTTGAATTCGAGAAATATTCAGCTGGTAGAGTTGAAAGGCAAGACCAGGCGTGAGGTTGCTCACTTGCTCAACGCATGTGATGCAGCCTTGATGACTTCTTTCACTGAGGGCTCGCCGCAATTTATCAAAGAGGCTATGGCTTGCGCTACCCCTGTTGTTTCAACACGGGTGGGTGATGTGCCTGAGTTGTGTGAGAACCTTACCGGACATTTTTTGGTTGAATACACCAAGGATTCGGTTGCCCAAGGAATTCGACGTGCCATGGAATTTAGAGACGCGGAGAAACAAACCAAAGGTCCGGAAGTGGTCCGGAAATTTGGGCTCACACCTCATCAAATTGCCCGACGCATTATGGATGTTTATAGCGAGGCGCTTAAGAATTAGTCTTTGATTGTTTGCTGAAGAGCTTAATTAACCAATCGGTGACATCGATTTTGTCGTCGAGCATGCGATTGCGTCGCTCAACGAATACGTCCTTGACAAGTCCATTGCCCACCAGCGATTGAATGGTAGAGAGGGTTTTTTCCTCTTGCTTGGGATGTACGCCAACGGTTAGCTTGTATTGATGTTCCAATTCTTCGAGCACAGAAATTTTACCGCTGAACGAACTGACGCGGATGTTGGGCACGCCGAGCATTGAGGCCTCTACCGCCATACTCTGGCTATCGCCGATATAGAGAGAGGCAAACGACATCAGATGATGAATATCGAGCGGATTAATTTTTAATAAATAAGGATTGAACTCATCGGGAATCGCTCGCTCGGAAGTAATGAAAACACGGCCCTTTGATTTCAGTAAATCGATAATTGAATGAAGCATCGTGTTGGAAATTCCCGACGCACCCTCATCGTGATGTGCATTCAGTTTCGCTAATCGAATAATGAAGTAGGGCTGCGCATGCGGGAAATATTGGTCAACGATTTTCTCATCGGGTTTGAAACGATTGGGATGCAGGTAGGCCAGTTTATGGTAACCGGCATATCGAATAGTTTTTGAATCCCAGCGGCCATTTTTGCAACCTACCGGCGATACCACGTGACTGGCAAATGGATAGGTCACTTTTGCGAAAGTGGAAATGATATCATAGTCATCTTCTGAAAAAACGAAAGATGGAATGCGGAGCAAAAAACCAACGTGTGCAATCTCTGCCGAAGTTCCGGCCATCCAGTCGGGTCGGTGTTTTAAACAGAAACTCAATAACTTCATGTTTTTTTTCAGAACACTCCAGGCGATGGCTATTTTTCCGTCTTTACGACCTTCCGGCAGTGCGTTGATGTATTCGAGGCCTGCACTTTTCAGAAGTGATTCGAGGATGTCTTTCTTTTTAATGAAAATCGTAATCTGATGTCCCTGCTTCTTCAACTCTTCGATTGTGCCGCGAAATAGGTGGAAATGCGCAGGGTGTCCAAGGAAAAAAAGTCCGTGCATTTTCTTGCCATTATGGGTCATTTCGTTACGCATCAAATCACAGATAATTTCAATGATGACTTAATGAAGTAACTCGTCGCGAAGAACGCAATAAGGCCATTGACCGTGTACGCGATGCATGAACCTGTAAGGCCAAAAGCATACGTAAATCCTAACGTACAGCTTGCAGAAAGAATTATGATCAGAAAAGTTCGTGCGATGTTTTCATTTAGTTTATTGGTCATGATGAGCATCGAGCCCGACCATGAGATTAGTGAGAAAACATAGGCGCCAACAATAGCGAGGGCGAAAAGATGCAGCGTATCTCTAAACTCCTGTTTGATGAAGTAGGTTATGACCGGATAAGCAATAAGCAGAAGTATGAGTTGAATACTAATGACAATTCTGTTGACCTTTTTGATCGCTCTCATTTTTGTTTTGAGTTCATCGAACTGACGGCTGGCCCATGTCTTTGAAACGATTGGACTTAGATTTTGCATCATGATTCCCGGGAAGATGTATAGCGTCTTTGCGAAGTAAATAATGAAGCTGTAGATACCTGTTTCCGCGTTGCTGAGCAGGTAACCAATCAAGATAACATCGAGCGATGAATTGAGAACCGATATTAACTCGGCCACGTATGTCTTCATTCCGAATTTCAAATTATCCGCAATCATAGAGCTGCTGATTCGAAATGCAATGCGACGGCGCAGTTGGAAGATATTGATGCAAAACACGATGAATTCTGCGGCGAAGAAACACCAAAGCGTAGTTTTAATATGTTGATTTGCGGCTATGGAAGCGCATACAAATAAGATGATAACCGTCCATCGAATAATGCGCTGCTGAGCGAATCTTTTCTGGAGACGAAGGCCTGTGAAATAGGCTCCGAAGTTTTTATTTATGTTGAAGAAAGGCAGAGCTATCATGGGAATATAAACCACATCTGCCAGTTCCGGGGAACTGAAAAACGAAGGCTTGCTCATGGCCAGAAAGCTAACCAACACACTCAGAGTTCCCGAAAAGAGGGTTGTGACTACTAGGTTAGAAGCCAAAATACCCTGATTTTCGTCCACACTTCGATGCCCTTCAGCAACTTTTTTAGTAATGGTATTGTTAAGTCCAAATGCAAAAAGTGTGGAAAGAATTGTATAGATGGCAAGAGCTTGATTAAACACACCGAGTTCTTCTGCTCCTTGAACTTTACTAACGATGAGGTTCACTCCAAATCCAGAAATCATCAAGACAGCCTGCGCGGCAATCAACCAAATGGTATCGCGTGAGAAGCGAGATTGAAGGAGCTTGTTGATTTTTTCGGATAGCATATTACTTCGGATTGGACATAAGAACGTTTCGTTTTGTATATGTCTATCCGCTGATGGGTTTCAAGTGGCGAAAATAATGTGCGCGGCGCTATACAATGCACATCGATTCCAATTTGGGTCATGGTGTTTTTTTCATTCGTGTCCCACCTATTGTGACTAAACGTAATGCGCGCAACTGTCATTATTCGATTACTTGTCAAGCGTTGGGGCCCAGTATATTTGTGACAATGGAATGGAGCGAATTGACAAATTGGTTTACTACTGATGATGCGAGAAGAGTTGTAGGCAGTCCGCGATTGTTCAAACAGGGCAGCATATTGTTGCACGCAAATGAGCACGTTAACGGACTATTTGTACTATCGAAGGGGAGTATTTCGGCTCAGCTTGTTCATGGTGGCACACTGCAGCTGACCGCGCCAACTTGCGTTGGTGAGCTCGCATTTCTTGGGCAAAATCCGGCGATAGCTACAGTGGAATGCACAACGGAAGTTGAGGCGTATTTCATTGATCGGAAATGCATGTTTGACTTGAGTAAGGTCGACGCACATTACTCTATGGAGTTGATGTTCTTGTTTTCTAAATTGGCCCTTGAGCGATGGGGTGGACGCTATCACGACAAGTATGTCGCGCTGGTTGCCCACGATAACAAAAAGGCAGAGTTAATTGATTTTGTGAAACGCCACCGCGGTTTTTTTGAGACGCGCAATATCATAGCCACACGAACAACCGGGCAGCGTTTGTCGAGTGAGTTAAACCTGCGATTGGCGCGCACTACGCTTTCCGGACCCATGGGTGGCGATCAGGAAATTGGCGGACTGGTTTCGAATGGCGCTATTGAAGCTGTTTTCTTTTTCAGAGACCCTGCGTGGTCTGCTCCGCATTTGTCGGATGTGAATGCACTTGTGCGTATTTGCGAAGTGCACAACGTGCCTATAGCAACCAATGTTGCTACTTCTGAAGCAATGATTCGCAGCCTGTAAGTGCCCTGCGTAAGTTTAGCGTGATTAATTTCCGGCCCATGGCCTGCCGAATAATCTTACGGCGCGAGGTCTGATTGACTACCGTAAACGCTGGCATATGCTTTTCGCCAAACCGGGACCTTCGTAGATAAATCCGGTGTAGAGCTGAATCAGGTCTGCGCCAGCTTCTATTTTTTCCAGGGCATCTTCAGCGCTATGCACGCCACCTACACCAATTACGGGAAAAGCATTTCCTGATTTTTGTTTGAGGTGTCTGATAACTGCTGTACTTCGTTTTCCTAGTGGAAGTCCACTCAATCCGCCTGCTCCAATAGCTTCGATTTCTGTTGCCGATGTCTTGAGAGGTTCGCGAACGATAGTTGTGTTGGTTGCAATCACGCCATCGATTTTACTTTCAGCTACAATTTCGATGATGTCGTTGAGCTGCTCATCCGTTAAATCAGGTGCTATTTTTAAGAGAATGGGTTTCCGTGCGGGTTTCGAATTGTTGATCTTTTGAAGGCGGAGAAGAATTTCGAGTAGTGGCTTCTTCTCTTGCAACGCGCGCAGACCGGGCGTGTTTGGCGAGCTTACGTTCACTGCGAAATAATCGACGTAAGGGAATAGTTCTTCAAAGCAAATTAAGTAATCATTTACTGCTTGCTCATTTTCGGTTGTCTTATTCTTGCCAATGTTTCCACCTACGATCACATGTGATTTTCGTTTTTTTAAACGCTCTGTAGCGGCCATTACACCACCATTGTTAAACCCCATTCTGTTTATCAATGCATGATCTTCAGGTAAGCGAAACAGGCGTGGCTTTTCATTTCCGGGCTGTGCTTTCGGTGTAAGTGTGCCAATTTCAACGAAGCCAAAACCGAGTGTACTAAGCTCATCAATCCAACGAGCATCTTTGTCGAAACCGGCAGCAAGTCCTACCGGATTTTCGAATGATAGCCCGAATAAGTTTCGTTGAAGTTTCTTGTCGTTAATGGTGAATGAACGTTCAAGCAAGAAACGCACACCGGGTATTTTACAAGCAGTTTTCAGGAGCCACATAGCAAGATAATGCGCTCTCTCCGCAGGTAATAAAAAGAAAAGTGGTTTTATGAGGACCTTGTACATGCGGTGCGAAAATACATCGACAACATCACAAAGCGTTGATAACTCTGTTCATATATGGAGTTCTTCACTCGGCGTATTACTTCTGTGTTAAAATAGCTTTGAACAAACAGAACTTTAACCTAAAAGTGATTTAGTATGTTGACGATTTTTGGAAGAAAAAAAGTAAGTGCCGACCGTGTAGCGCACATCTTTTCACATAATATCATTGAAACTGTTGAGACAGGATTTGCCGATGTGGCAGGGTTTATCAACGACTCCCCTGAGTTCGTTTTATCGCCATGTATTTCGGATACCGATTACGGGAAATTTCTGATGATTGTGATTGCCGGTAATTACTCCTACGTGAGTCAATATTTCAATGACGGAATGGATGCGGAAATTACAGAGTGCATCACACAGAAAATGGCTCCGGTTTTCGATATGACACCAACTGAGTTTAAGATGAAGGTGAAGGAATACAAAGAGTTGATGTCACGGGCCAATCATCCTTCCAAGAACATCATTTACGCAATGTCGAAGGGTGTTTTTATGAAATATAATTTGGTCGACTTCCAGGAAGATTACTTCCGTCAAATGAAGACACCGAATCCAATTTTCCTTAAGAACCTTGACGATTTAATGAAGAATTTTTTGTGGAATTGGGAAGTGTTCAACGAGAAATATAAGATTGTGTCGGCTTCACTGGTGTAAGAAATAATCACTGGCAGATTCATTCGGAGTTACTAATGAATGCTGTTAAATCTCAAGTTCCAGTTCCTTGGGTTTT
>JAIYBR010000146.1 GCA_027488435.1 Flavobacteriales bacterium | reverse complement strand
ATTGTGAAAGAGGCGCAAGACATGAAAGAATGGAAGAGCAGGAAAAAAGAAGACGACGACGAAGACATGAAACACCTGCTGCATTATTTACTGCAACCTACGCCATCCACGCTGCTTGTTTTCAACTACAAAAACAAAACCCTCGACAAGCGAAAGAAAGTATACAAGCAACTCGAGAAGAATGGAGTCGTTTTCGATTCGCAAAAAATCAAAGACTACAAGTTGCCGGAGTGGATAGAAAACTATGTGAAATCGCGAGGTTTCAAAATAAATGGTGGCGCGGCACAACTACTGGCCGAATACCTCGGCACCGACTTGAGTAAGGTAGTGAATGCTGTAAATAAACTGGCCATCATTCTACCACAGGGAAGTGAGATTAACAGCCAGCATATAGAACAGAACATTGGCATCAGCAAAGACTACAATGTGTGGGAGTTACAAAAGGCACTGGGCCAAAAAGATGTCATTAAAGCGAATCGCATCATTCACTATTTCGAATCCAACCCAAAGTCAAATCCCATCCAAATGGTACTGCCATCGCTCTATAATTATTTCGCGAAACTGGCTGCCTACATATCCATCCCCGACAAACGAAATGCAGCGGCAGAGCTTGGCATGACAACCTGGGCGCTCAACGATTACAAAGAGGCTTCATCAAAATTCACAGCCCAGAAGGTGGAACGAATTATTGGTTATATACGCGAAACCGATAAAAAGTCGAAAGGTGTCAACAATGCCTCTGCAGAAGATGGCGATTTGATGAAAGAGTTGGTATTTAAAATTCTGCATTAGGAGGAAAAGCAACTCGTTTTACACTCACAGCATCTCCAATTCTAATCGTTCCCTGTTGAGCGATTACATTTTGTCCAAACATGATTTTATTCTTCATGGAACGGTATTGTGCAAGGGTTTTTAGCGGCTCCTTACCTGCCATACCTGTGGTTTGATCTATTGTGGTCATTACACAGCGTGAACACAGCTTCACTCCTTTGGCCTCTACTTCGCCCATCCGAAACTCAGCCCACGAGTCTTCCAAATGAGGCTCGTCGGTTGCTACCACAATGTTGGGTCGAAAACGATCCCACCCAAGCTCCCCATGACCGGCAGTTTTCAGACGCCTGTTCAATTCTAATAAAGAGGCAGAACCTATGAGCAATAAAGGAAAAGCATCTGAAAAAGATGTGAGTAGCGAATCGCCTGCATAAGTGCTATCAGCATAGCGATGCGAATCGTCGGGCATATAGACCAGTGAGCAGGGCATGTCGAGTGCTCGACTAAAAAACTGATTGATTTGCTGGGGCGCCTCGATTGAAAAAGTAACATCGGACCAAATAGTAACGTCGCGAGTGATTCCACTTTCGATAGCAAAGGGTATAAGCTGCCTTTCACCATTCGGATCGATACTCTCAAATCCGTCATTCGCCAAAAGCATTCGCATCAGGCATAGCTTCGGCCATTCTCGCTGAGAAATAAACCGTCCGTCATTATCCACAAGCATCCACCTTCTGTCGCCTCGCGCTCCGCGATCGGTTAAAACAAGCGAATCGCAAGCAATACCCGCCAGTGACTTGATGGGATAGATGAATGTGTGCTGAATAATTGAGGTCATAAGAATGTCAAATCCAACTTCGAAGGTACGGAGGTGCTTAACACCTGTACATTTGCACCGCATGAAAATAGAGAACGATCTAATACTGCGAGCAGCCCGCGGAGAACAAACCGAGCGCGTGCCTGTGTGGATAATGCGCCAGGCCGGGCGTGTCTTATCAGAATACCGCGCTACACGCGCCCAAGCCGGCAGTTTCAAAAATCTGTTGTTTAACCCAGCGCTTGCAGCCGAAGTAACCATTCAACCGGTAGATATTCTCGGAGTAGATGCTGCTATTCTATTCAGCGACATTTTGGTAATTCCAGAGGCGATGGGACTGCCCTATCGCATGGACGAAGGAAAGGGGCCATCGTTTGATAACACCATCCAGTCACAATCAGATGTCGACAAACTTTCAACCGCACAAGTGCTCGACAATTTGAAGTATGTATTCGATGCCATCAGCACCATCAAGCGCGACCTCAACAATCGGGTTCCGCTCATTGGATTTGCGGGCGCACCTTGGACCATTTTCTGCTATATGGTGGAAGGGCGAGGTTCGAAAACTTTTTCGGTTTCTCGGGCGATGTTATCAAAAAATCCTCAACTGGCACATCAGTTGCTTCGCAAAATTACCGATGCGACCATCGTCTATCTGAAACAACAGATAGCATGCGGTTGCAACATGGTTCAACTGTTCGACAGTTGGGCCGGCATACTCAACAAAGACACATACAACACGTTCGCATTGCCCTATATCGAAGAAATATGTAAGGCTATTGATACGGTACCGATGACCGTATTTGCCAAAGGTGCATTCTTTTCACTCGAAGAAATGGGCAAGTTACCGTGCAGAACGCTCGGCATCGACTGGCACACTTCGCCGGAATACGCTCGCCAATTGGCCGGAACCGACAAAACGCTTCAGGGCAATTTAGACCCCGCTGTTCTCTATGGAACCGAAGAGTTCATTGTCACCGAAACCAAGCGAATGCTTGACCGATTCGGATCTCAGAAGTATATTGCCAACCTTGGGCACGGAGTGTATCCCGATATTGATCACGAAAAACTCAAGTTATTTATTCAAACCGTACAAGCACACCAATTCAACCGATCATGAAACAATACAGTTTATTTCTGATGTTGCTCGTTTTCTGCGGAACCATTTCTGCGCAACAAAAAAAACCGGCAACAACAACCTCTAAATCTACCGCAGCAAAAACCGGAACAGCAGCGAAAGAAGCAACGGTAGCAGAGACACCGGCAGCTCCGAGCAACCTTGTTCTCGACCCAAGCTTCGAAATTGAAGACGTTAAATTGTTGAAGAATTATGGACAGCTACCCATTATGCTTAAAAACTGGGGCTCACCCAACGAAGCAAAAGCCGATGTGTTCAATAACATGGCGAAGGCTTCGAAAGTAGCCATTCCGAAGAATGATTTGGGGACAGAAGATCCGTTCGAAGGTAGTGGCTACGCAGGCTTCAGAGCCTTCACGAAGGATCCAAAGAAAACCAGGACATATCTACAGGGCAAATTCACGAAGAAGCTAACGAAAGACAAAACCTATTGCATAAAGTTCAACGTAAGTCTTGCCGAACTGAGCAAGTGGGGAGCCAATAATGTAGGTATGTATTTGAGTGACCGAAAGGTGCAAAATCCGAACACCAACGCTCTCACCTTCCTTCCGCAGATTACAGAAAAAAGCAATGCGCCAATAGTGACCATGAGTGGTTGGGAAACAATCTGCGGCACCTTTCTATCGACCGGTAAAGAAGAGTATTTCATTATCGGTTGTTTTGGAATGGAAGATGACATAAAGCTTGAAAAAGTCATCAAGCCTGCCACACAAGAAGGAATGATCATGCCGGATGTTTACTACTACCTCGACAACATTGAAGTAATCGAAATAGAATCAGTAGATGGATGTTTTTGCGGAAAAACAGAAGATCGTGATCCGGACTTGATATACAGCAGAACGACAGCTAAAAACATCGATATGAAACCAGCAGAAATTGTGAACTCAACATCCATCTGGTTTTCGTATCTCTCTGTTGAAATACCTTCCATGTTTGAGACAGAACTAATGGACATGGCGAAACTTCTTCAGGAAAATCCTGCAATGAAGATCGAGCTCACCGGGCATAGCGACAACGACGAGCAAAATGAAACAAAGACGAAAAAAATCTATTCAGGAATCGCCTTACGAAGAGCTGAGAAAATCAAGCAGTTTTTAGTCGACAACGGCGCTTCTTCAGCAAACATTTCAGTAGTAGGAAAAGACAATACCATGCCTGCTACCGATAAAACAACTCCCCTTGGCAAAGCCCAAAATAGACGGGTAGTTTTCAAGACGAAGTAAGCTCGCTGCACTAAGCACAACTAAGGCTGTCCCGAACAATCGTGACAGCCTTTTTTGTTCACAGCGCACATCTCAAAAACGAACTAGCTTCGAACAAAATACATCCATACATTTTCAGTTCTTCGTTGACATGACAAGCAGAGTCATTGGATTGCTGATAATTCTTGCAGGATGGAAGCATCTGCCTGCACAAAACCTCGTGAACAATGGTAATTTCGAGACTAAGTCGTATTGCCCGGGCACCTTCAACCAACAAAGCTTGAATACCATTGCCGGGTGGTGGCAAGCGACCGATGGCACTCCTGATTACTTTCATACATGCAGCGATAAAGTTGGAGTGCCCAACAATTTGTTTGGACAGCAACCAGCGAAAGACGGCGACGGATATGCGGGACTGGTAACCTATACAATCGATAAAAAAAACTATCGCGAATACCTTCAAACGAAACTGACGCGCCCGCTTGAGCCGGGCGAAATGGTATGCGTCGAGATGCATATCAGTGCAGCCGACTTTTGCAATTATGTAACAGACGGAATTGGCATTCTTCTCAGCCCTAAAAAAGTAGAGAGCAATTTGCAAACAGAACTATCATTCAACGCATCGATGGGTAACCCGCATCTGAATATGCTCGACGAAAATGAAGAATGGCAATTGTTGTCAGACGTCTATACAGCTGCCGGAGGGGAAGAATATCTTACGATTGGCAACTTCAAGACCGACAAAGAGCTGAAAGTCATTCGACGTACCGAAGATTTCAAATCGAAAGGGTACGGCAAATGGTCCTATGTATACATCGACGACGTAAAGGTTCGGCCCATTCAAAATAAGTTGGAATGCAGTTGTGAAAATGAATACCTCGCAAGCATTGCGGTCGATCCGCCACTTGAGCTTGCGGAGTATAAAAAGATAAAACTCGATGCAATTCTTTTCGACTTCGATGCTGACCTATTGACGGAAGACGCATTAAAGCAATTGGAAGACGTTTTCATTCTTTTGAGAAAAAACCGAGCAATGTATCTCGAGATATCAGGTCACACCGACGTAGTTGGTCCAACTGGTTACAATCTCGAACTCTCCAAGCGAAGAGCCCAGCGAGTAATCAATCACCTTGCAAACAAAGGCATCGATCCAAGCAGACTACAACTCAACTTTTTCGGTAAAGAACAACCCGTGGCCAACAATGAAACAGACGAAGGCCGTAAACAAAACCGTCGGGTCGAGTTTCAGATTTTGGAAAAGAAATTCGAATTGATTCAGTAGAATTATCCTTGATTGATCTGTTCCCAGATCATATCCTTCAAGCGATCCACGTTCATTCCGGTGACCGAGGAAAGGAAGATTGAGGGAATACCGTTTGGCAACATCGGCTTCATTTGATCCATCATCACTTCATCGAGCATATCGCATTTCGTGATTGCTAAAAGTCGTTTTTTATGAAGTAGCTCAGGGTTATACTTCTTCAATTCATTGACGAGAACTTCATACTCAGCGCGAATGTCTTTTGTGTCGCAAGCAATCATGAAAAGCAACGTAGAGTTCCGCTCAATATGCCGTAAAAAGCGGTGTCCCAAGCCACGTCCTTCTGCAGCACCCTCTATGATACCGGGAATATCGGCCATCACAAATGATCGATCGCCGCGATAACGCACCATACCCAGATTAGGAACTAGTGTGGTGAAGGGATAATCGGCTATTTCAGGTTTCGCTGCGCTAACAACTGAGAGTAGCGTTGACTTGCCTGCATTTGGGAAACCAACCAATCCAACATCTGCAAGCACTTTCAACTCCAGTATTTTCCACTCTTCCTTACCGGGCTCGCCGGGCTGAGCGTAATCAGGAGCTTGATTGGTAGAGGTTTTAAAATGATCATTCCCCAAACCACCACGCCCACCGCTAACTAAGACATATTCTTGTCCCTCTTCGGTTATTTCAAATTCCAATTTTCCCGTCTCAAAATCGCGCGCTACAGTTCCAAGCGGCACCTCCAGAATTTCATCATGGCCTTGCGCTCCTGTGCGATTGGCTCCTGCTCCCGACTCACCATCTTCCGCAATTACATGCTTGCGATATTTCAAGTGCAGCAATGTCCAAACGTCCTTGCTACCACGAACAATGATGTGACCACCACGACCGCCATCACCACCATCGGGACCGCCCTTGGGTACAAACTTCTCTCGCCGAAAGTGACGACTGCCGGCTCCGCCCTTACCGGAACGGCAGCATATTTTTACGTAATCGACGAAATTGGATTCAGCCATAATAAAAATTGATTCTGAAACTAGTGTGCAAATGAGTCGAGCTCGGCACACAAACGGCCGGTGATTTCTTCGACCGTTCCAACTCCCTTTATTCCACGGTATTTACCGCATGCCTGGTAATAGCCAGCCACCGGAGCTGTTTCGCGATTATAAACCGAAATTCGATTGCGCACAATCGATTCGTCGGCGTCATCCGGTCTGCCACTGGTGGAGGCACGATTCAACAATCGCTTGATGAGTTCCTCTTCGTCAACCTCCAAGGCAAGCATGCATGTTATAGAGGTATTCCTTGAACTTAAGAACCTATCGAGTGCCTCTGCCTGGGCGGAGGTGCGAGGGAAACCATCGAAAATGAAGCCTTTAGGATCAAGATACTTTACCACTTCACTCTCCAACATAGAAATTGTCAAACTGTCTGGAACCAATTCTCCCTTGTCCATGAAGGCCTTGGCTTGCTGACCCAGTTCCGTTGCATTTTTTATGTTGTAACGGAAAATGTCGCCTGTACTAAGATGCACAAGTCCGTATCGCTGTAAGAGTACTTCGGACTGGGTACCCTTTCCGGCACCGGGAGGACCAAATAACACGACGTTGAGCATTCGGGGTATAGTTTGTTAGGCTGCAAAAATAACGCGAATAAGCAAGGTGCTGACGTGCAAATAAATCGAAGCGGGCTATTCAAGAAAATGATTGAATTTTTTCATTCTCATTCTACCTTCGCCACTTCAATTTTACAAACATGAATTTCGACGTTATCGTACTTGGAAGCGGTCCTGGCGGCTACGTAGCTGCTATCAGAGCTTCACAACTTGGATTGAAAACTGCCATCATTGAGCGTGAAGCGCTTGGCGGTATTTGCCTCAATTGGGGATGTATTCCGACCAAAGCGTTGCTGAAAAGTGCATCCGTATTCGAATATATCAACCACGCCAAAGACTTCGGTATTGAAGTAGGCGCACCTAAGGCCGATTTCGGTGCAGTGGTGAAGCGCAGCCGAGGCGTTGCAGAAGGTATGAGCAAAGGAGTTCAGTTCCTCATGAAGAAAAATAAGATTGAGGTAATCATGGGCAACGGCAAGCTAAAACCCGGAAAAAAAGTTTCCGTTAGTGGCGCTGACGGCAAGCTGACAGAATATTCTGCCAGCCACATTCTTGTTGCAACGGGTGGTCGTTCACGTGAACTCCCGGCTCTAAAACAAGATGGCAAAAAGATTCTTGGTTACCGTGATGCTATGGTATTGCCTTCTCAACCCAAGAGCATGGTCATTGTAGGAAGTGGAGCCATCGGATCTGAGTTTGCATACTTCTATGCAGCCATGGGAACAAAGGTCACTCTTGTAGAATTCATGCAGAACATTGTTCCTGTAGAAGATGATGATGTTTCCAAAGCGCTGGCAAAATCTTTTAAAGGCATAGGCATCGATGTGCTAACGGCAACAGAAGTTACAAAAGTTGACACCTCGGGCTCCGGATGCAAAGTCACCCTGAAAGATGCTACAGGGGAAAAGCAGATCGAATGCGACGTTGTGCTATCGGCTGCAGGCGTTGTTGCCAATATTGAAAACATCGGTTTGGAAGATGTTGGAATCATCACAGACAAAGGAAAAATCCTGGTTGACAAATTTTACAAGACCAATATACCCGGTTATTATGCTATTGGCGACTGCACACCAGGCCAGGCATTAGCCCACGTTGCGAGCGCTGAAGGTATTATTTGCGTAGAGCAAATTGCCGGACATCACCCACAACCACTCGACTACGGAAACATTCCGGGTTGCACATATTGCTCTCCTGAAATTGCATCGGTGGGACTCACCGAACGCGCATGCAAGGAAAAAGGATTGGACATCAAGATTGGTAAGTTTCCTTTCTCAGCCTCAGGCAAAGCCAGTGCAGCGGGTCACAAAGATGGTTTTGTTAAGTTAATATTCGATGCCAAATACGGCGAGTTATTGGGAGCGCATATGATCGGTTACAACGTTACCGAGATGATTGCCGAATGCGTAGCTCTTCGTAAGCTGGAAACAACAGGAGAAGAACTTATCAAAACAGTTCATCCTCACCCAACCATGAGTGAAGCCATCATGGAAGCAGCGGCTGCCGCTTATGGAGAAGTGATTCACCTGTAAAATCAGTTTTCCGGAAAACCATTATTAGCCCAGCACTGAATTTTATTCAACTGGTCTTGGCTCAGAGATGAACCTTGTGGCATAGTTTGGTCAACGAGAACCTCCCGGCGAAAGGAACCATTCTGAAGGGCAGGCCGCAGACCGTTATAACTTGAATAACTCGCGTGACAATTCGAGGTAGAGCATTTGGTGTCGATTATACTCTTGATTGTATTTTGATACGTGGGCTCCGAGCCGTCACATGTAGGGGTTAGTTTGTCGTCGTCCTCATCTTTTTTGCAACTAGCAAACACAACGAGCGCAATAGCCGTACAAAGAAATTTCCTTTTCATAATTTGAAAATAAAAAAAGCCCGCTTACACGGGCTTTTAAAAATTTTATCAGAATCAATTTTCTGCGACCTCTTTCTTCTTGCGGCCACGTTTGGGTTGTTCCTGATCTACCCATTTGTCGTTCTTATGTTCTCCCATCACTACTACTTCCTTCTCAGGGAAAACACCGTATCGCTGGGCAATAAGCATCATACCTTCACGTGTGGGGCTGTACATCATCACTGGGGTAGCCATACCCTTGTTCTTCACACCCACATAGAACCCATTCTTTAAACGAGCGGGTTTGGTTGCCGGTCTGCCGGCTGACTTTTTTCCGTTCATGGGGCGCAAGATACATCTGGATGCGCCTATCACATTCTTAAAAAATCAATAAAATTTGAAAGGCATTCATAAACCTACGTATCAGACTGATAATCAACCTTACTCGTGTGGCAGAGCGCACAAAACAGAAAACAACTGTTTATCAGACAGTTACCTGGACTCCACAGACGAGCTTGATCTTTTCCACTGCAAAATCTATATCCGCCTTCGTATTTAATCGACTGAAGGAGAATCGAATACTAGCGCGGCCAGGTCTAAGTGCGCCAATTGCATCAAGAACATGAGAGCCCTTGGAAGCCCCACTGCTGCACGCACTACCCCCACTACAAGCAACACCCTCTAAATCAAGCAAAAAGAGAAGCATATCGGAATTATCGGTGGGAGGCAGAGTTGTACTTAATACCGTGTACAGACTGTTCTCATTCCTTGAGTTACCATTGAAGGTGACCTCCGGAATGGATGTCTCT
>JAIYBR010000048.1 GCA_027488435.1 Flavobacteriales bacterium | reverse complement strand
GGGCACTCCCGAAGCTCCAGAACTGCGCGCTGACGCACTTCTTAAGGACGCCTCTGTTTATGTGTATTATTTAAATACGAAATATTATATTCAAAACAGAGTAGGTGTTTATCCCGACATGTTCACGTTCGACCACGTTCCAATTAAAGACGAGAACGGAAAATCCGGATTCTTAACCGGACAGATGTTGCACGACAATTTTGGCGAATGGAATTTCGACTTGATAATTGACATGGAAGAGCCTATGCTGGCCATGAATACGACAGAGGAACAAAACTCCATGTATTACGGGCAAGCCTATACAACGGGTAACGTGAGTATCTACGGATATGATTCCAATCTCGAATTTGATATTGCGCTTAAGAGCGAGAAGGGAACCACAATTGCAATGCCTATGGGTGCAAGCAGTGAACAGGAATTCGAGAATTTCATTCGCTTTACCTCGCCTAAAGATACTATTCTGGTAAATAAACCTTTGAACTTGTCTGGGATAAAGCTGAACCTTCAACTCGAGATCACACCCGAAGCTGATTTCAAAATTATTTTCGATGAAAGTGTGGGCGACCTTATTCAAGGATCGGGTAAAGGAAATCTACAGATGGAGATTAATAATCTCGCCACATTTAATATGTATGGCGGAATCGAAATCACGAAAGGAAGCTACAATTTCACACTCAAAAACCTCATCAATAAACCGTTTGAAATCAAAAGCGGAAGCACCATCTCCTGGTTCGGAGATCCGTTCGGTGGCGAAATGGACTTGAAAGCTACCTATCAAAACTCAGCATCCCTCTACGACCTTATTCCTGATCCGGCATTTCAAAATGGACAGCGCGTGCCGGTTGAACTTGGAATGAATATGACCGGAAAGATATTTAGCCCCGGTATTGATTTTTCGATTGAACTCCCTACCGTCGATCAAGTAACAAAAAGCAGAGTAAATGCCGTGATAAGCACCGATCAGGAAAGAAACCGTCAAGCATTTGCATTGCTTGCGATGAGAAGGTTCATTAGCCCGCCCAATGTTACCGCTGATCACAGCAGCACCAGCGCGCTGGCGGCCAATGGAACAGAGTTTCTTTCGAGTCAGATTTCTTCGTGGCTCAGTCAAATCAGCAATGACTTCAACCTTGGATTCAACTACAGTCCGGGCGACGACATCAGTAACGAAGAAATAGCACTGGCACTCGGAACACAACTATTCAATGAACGACTTTCATTGAGCAGCAACTTCGGTGTATCGCGCAACAATGGATCATCAACGGCCAACCAAAGTGCGACCAACATCATTGGTGATATTCGCATAGAATATAAAATAACCCGCGAAGGAAAAATACGCCTCGTGATGTACAATGAAAGCAATGATTTCCGTGCGAACACCTTGCAACAATCACCCTATACGCAGGGAGTCGGAATTATTTATCGTGAGGACTTCGACTCATTCGATGAGTTCTTTTCGGGTATCCGAAAATTATTGAAAGGATCGGACGACACTCAAACCGCGATGCCCTAATCGTACATTGCACTTCGAAACACGCTTGCTGTGAAAGACAACCACGGACGAACCATCGACTATTTGCGTCTGGCGATAACGGATCGCTGCAATTTGCGTTGCCATTATTGTATGCCTGCTTCCGGTCTCGATTGGTTGAAACGGGATGAGTTGCTCTCATACGAAGAAATAGAACAATTACTTCCCCTATTTTCTTCGCTCGGCATTCGCAAGTTGAGATTTACCGGAGGCGAACCTTTCATGCGCCGTGATTTTGATAAACTACTCACCCGAGTAGCCAAGAGCAATCAATTCGAATCCATCACCATTACAACAAATGGCGTCTTAACCGCTCCGTATGTGCCTTTGCTGAAGGAGCTCAACATACATTCCGTCAATTTGAGTCTCGACACACTCGACGAGAAACGATTTGCTGCTATTACACGTCGCGATGTGTTTCCCGATGTGATGCGCACGCTTGACGCGTTAATGGCCCATGGCATTCGAACCAAAATCAATGCTGTGATAATGGAAGGAGTCAATGAAGATGACATTCTTCCTCTTGCCATGTTGAGCAAAGAACTTCCCATTGATGTGCGTTTCATTGAGGAAATGCCATTCAACGGAAGAGGTGACCGACACGCGGTGAAGTGGAATCGCAAGGGGCTGATTGAAGCACTCGAGAATGTGCTGGGTAATCTCATGCCAATCGGAACGGAGCCAAACGCTACATCCGAAAACTATTCTATCGAAGGACATCAAGGCACTGTCGGAATAATTGCCGCTTGGTCGCGTACGTTTTGTGGAACATGCAATCGAATAAGACTCACGCCTTCCGGCGAAATGAAAACGTGCTTGTACGGGCGCAATGAACTCAATCTTGGGGCATTGCTGCGCAGCAATGCATCAACTAACCAGATTGCGGAAGAGATTGAGCAAGCTGTACTGCGAAGGAAAAAAGATGGCATCGAAGCAGAAGCTGCACGAACGCCGCTCGAAGAGTCGATGGCAACCATTGGAGGATAGATTATGATTACACCAGAACAGGCAGAAAAACTCATTGAGGACTGTTCCCTCACTCTGGGTGAGGAAAGTATTTCCATTGATCATGCACTGAATCGTTTATTAGCTGAAGACCTTGTGGCCGATACGGATCTGCCGCCATTCAATCGCGTTATGATGGACGGCATTGCTTTGCGTTATCAATCTATTGAAAACGGACATACACACTTCCCTATTCAAGCCATGCAACGCGCAGGAGAAGCGCCACTTGTTCTGGAAAGCGAAAATCACTGCATTGAAATCATGACAGGCGCTGTGTGCAGCTATGGATGCGACACTGTTGTCCCCTACGAACATATTCGCATCGAAAATGGCATTGCATACATTGATCAATTGCCGGGTGCCAAGGGTAAAAACATTCATTCAAAGGGAAGCGACAAAAAACGTGGTGATGTGCTGGTGTCCAAAGGGAAGCGCATAGGTCCTGCAGAGATTGGCATAGCAGCGTCGATTGGCAAAGAAACATTGCGCGTAATGCGGAAGCCTCGCCTGCTCATTTGCTCAACAGGCGATGAATTGGTTGATATCCATGAAACACCCCTCGCCTATCAAATACGACGCTCGAATGTTTATGCGCTGATGGCGTCCTTACTTTCATTAGGCATTGAGGCCGACAATCT
This sequence comes from Flavobacteriales bacterium, assembly GCA_027488435.1. GTDB lineage: Bacteria > Bacteroidota > Bacteroidia > Flavobacteriales_D > Sanyastnellaceae > JAIBBG01. Next base: position 999 of record JAIYBR010000048.1, on the reverse strand, counting down.
GCATCTGCCCGACGAGAAAGAGCAACTCGAACGTGCATTGGAAGAAGCTCTAAAATCCTATGATGCTATTCTTCTCAGCGGAGGGGTATCGAAGGGCAAATTCGATTTACTGCCAGCCGTTCTCGAGGCATTGGGAGTGCATACGCTCTTTCATGGTATTGCACAGAGGCCTGGAAAACCCATTTGGTTTGGCTATTCAGAAACGTGCACTGTGTTTGCCCTTCCCGGTAATCCTGTTTCAACACTGGCATGCGCCGCGAGATATATCATACCCTGGTTCAAAAAGCAGTTGGGCTTGGACAATCAAACGATGTGGACATCGCTCGTTGAAGAACCCGCTGCGCATGAAACATTGTGCCTGTTCCTTCCGGTGAAACTTAGCCACACCCAACATGGACTCGTGTCGCAAGTTCAGCGATATCAAGGGTCGGGCGATTTCAGTGCGCTGGCTGGCATTGATGGTTTTGTAGAGGTACCTGCCGGGAAATCTTCGGCAACACCATTCCGGTACTTTCCTATTTAAAGCGTCTACTTCTTGGGGCCCTTTCCACCTTCCTTGCGCTCGCGCATGTGCTCGATGAGTTCGCGCTGAAAATCGCGGTCTATCTGAGTGAGTTGCATTGTTCTTGACGTCCCTAATACAGGCATGCAATCTTTCAAAAACTGAGTTTCCAGGTCAATGTGTGATTTCTTCTGCACGGCAATTCGATCAATTTCAGTAAGCGCTTCCTTCTCCGTAAAATTCGGTTGCTCGCCTTTCTTCTTATCGCCCTTTCCTTCCTTCCTCAAAGCGTCTTCTTTCTTACTGAACTCATTGTAAATCGGCCAAAATTTTTCTGCCTCAGCAGGAGTTAAGGCCAACTTCTCCGAATAATAGCTTCTCTTAAGAGCTTCTACTTTTTCCTTGCGCTTCTCTCCAACAGGAGGCGGTGGCCCGGGCTGAGCCCACGTGAGTGCAATTGAAACAAGTGTCACGAGCATTAAACAAATTATCTTCTT
>JAIYBR010000167.1 GCA_027488435.1 Flavobacteriales bacterium | reverse complement strand
ATATAGGGTTGGCCCTGCAATCCATAAATCGGATTGCTCAGTTCGGAGGAATATAAATACCCAGTCGTATGGCTTCAGCGACGAGGTGTACCACGTTTTTAGCACCAAAGTGAGTTATCAACTTCGCACGGCATAAGTCGACAGTGTGCTTTGATACTTGAACCTTGGGCGCAATTTCTTCGCTCGACAGGCCCTCGCAAATCAGGGTTAGAATTTTTAGGTCTCTTTCCTTCAGTTGAGCGTAAATAGATGTTTCTTCTTCTTTGTGCGACAATTCTGCTTGAACCTCGCGAAGGATGTTTTTCGTGGTTTCATCGGGTGTGTGGTATCCGCGGTGAAAGACGTTATAGGCACCTAAGAATTTAGTGGATTGGTAGAGCTGCACAAAAGAATGTGGATTGATCGTTACATTACAGGCTGGTAAAATCATTGAGGTTTCCATGCGATGAATTCCTTATTCATTCAATCATATACTAAGTGGAGTCAAAAAAGAAAGGTCTATCTCGAATCCAATCAATCTACAAATCGGAACATGCGGCTCCAGCGTATCTCGCCGCTCTCCTGATAACTTGGATCTTCTTTGGAAAACCAGGTGAACACCGGTTTACCTACGATGTGATCTTCAGGAACAAATCCCCAATAACGCGAGTCGGCACTCTGATGGCGGTTGTCGCCCATCATCCAGTAATACCCTTGTTTAAAGGTGTAGCTCTCGGCAGGAGAACCATTGATGATCGCCTTTCCGTCGACAACTTGCAAGGTGTTCCCCTCATAATTTTGAATCACTCTTTTGTACAAGGCAATGTTCTCTGGTGTAAGCTGAACGGTTTCTCCCTTCGCCGGAATGTGCACAGGTCCGAAATTGTCGCGTGTCCAGGTGCTGAACGGAGCTAAAGCTGAGTTAGGGAAGATGGCTAGTGGGTCGAACGACTCTATGATTGTGTCATTTTTTACTTCAATTGTAACTACATCCGGATTTGATCGAAGTTTTTCTGCGTCTGCAGCGGTAAAAGATGATTTATAAAAACCGTAACCAGATTCATTATCTGGATTACGATCGCTGATGTTCACTTTATATTCTGCGTAAATCTTTTTCAAAGCAGCAGGGTTTTTAACCGCAAATCGATAGCTCTGCATTACACCTTCAGGATCTTGTAATGGCTGCCCGTTTATAAATACCTGTCGGTTGACTATACTCAAATCATCGCCTGGAATGCCTACACAACGCTTCACATAATTTTCGCGTTTGTCCATGGGGCGATAGCGCACACCACCCAATAATAACTTGTTTTTTCCTTGTTCAAACGCACAAATCTTGCATTGTTGTTTGTTCCTAAAGTTAGCCCTAGCTAACTCAAGGAAATAATCTGGATTACTTAAGAAATCTCTGTAGCCATTAGGCCAAAAGCGCTTTTCTTGGTAACCATTAAAAGCAATTTTATCATAATAAATCTGATTCTTACTGTAATTGTTGTAACCACCGGCAAGGTGAATAGCTTCAGCTATTAGTATAGCTTCTTTTCGCACATAACTATAATAATCGTGACCGGCATAAAAGGGATCTACTATGATCGTATCGCCATGCGGGAAGTTGAACACGACCGGATCCAATCGATCAACGCTTCCAAAACCGGGTAATCGGAAATAGGGCAAGCTCATGGCTTCGATGTAGCTGTTGGTCATGCCACCGGGAAGCGCATTGTGAAGGAAAGGAACTGCCAAAGGAGTTTGTGGTACTTTCGGACCATAGCTCATTTTGCTGACAAAGAGATAATCGCCTACAAGCATGCTCTTTTCCATGGATGGAGTAGGGATGGTGAAGGCCTCGAAGAAAAAGGTACGAATGGCTGAGGCAGCGATAACAGCAAACAGAAGGGCTTCCGTCCATTCGCGAGCCATCGTTTTTTTCTTACCGGTCCAATCGCGTGGCCCCAGAAATGGCAACGAAGTTTCTTTAAAAGCAAGTTGTGGCAATGCAAGCCAAGGCAATGCGCCAAACAACCATTGCTCTTTGGTTGAGCGCTTTCCGAAGGCAATACCGAGCTCAACATTCAGGATGATGAGCAGAATCAAATTGATACCGGGGCATAACACTACAAAAAACCAATACCACGGGCGCTTGATCATTTTCAGCATCGGCAAGAAATTGAACAAGGGGATGTAACCCCATACGCTGTTTAAGCCCGCACGTTTTAAAAGAGAGGGTAGCGAAATGCTGTAAATGAGAACCAATGCTATAAGAAGAATCCAGCCTATCATAATGAAGTATTGAGGTTGTAAAAATAATGGATGTAGGAAGCAATTCGAAAAGAGCCATTCATTCAAAGAAGTGGAATGACGAAACAAATGATGCGCTACTTTCGCCCCATGATTACTGCCACTGGAATTACAAAGTCATATGGCGGACTTCAGGTATTGAAGGGCGTAGATATTTCCATTGCGAAAGGCGAAGTTGTATCGATTGTTGGCGCTTCGGGTGCCGGAAAAAGTACTTTGCTTCATATACTTGGCACATTAGACAAACCGGATTCAGGTAAAGTCATGTTTGAAGAGCAGATGGTTACCGCAATGAATTCGAGTCAGTTGGCACAATTCAGAAATAAGCACATCGGCTTCATTTTTCAGTTTCATAATTTGTTGCCTGAGTTTACTGCTCTTGAAAACGTATGCATTCCGGCTTACATCGCCAGACAAGACATGCGGCCTTCCGAACAACGAGCGCAAGAGCTTTTGGAGTTTCTCGGGTTGGGTGATCGTGCCGGTCACAAACCCAATCAGCTGAGTGGTGGCGAGCAACAACGGGTCGCAGTAGCTCGCGCCCTCATGAACAACCCCGATGTCATTCTGGCCGATGAACCTTCGGGTAATCTCGATTCAAAAAACGCACGCGAACTGCATCAGTTGTTCTTTACACTGCGTGAGAAATACAATCAGACGTTTGTTATTGTCACGCATAATGATGAGCTAGCTGCGCTGGCGGATAGGGCACTGGTAATGAGGGACGGGAAGCTGTAGGGGCGAGGGGAGAAGGACGTGGCGCTTTAGTGAAGTCGACGGTATGGTAGATTCCGACAGCAATATCAAACCAACATCTTAAATACCACTCTTCACGCTTCGGCACCGCTGTTCCAAAACTCAATTTCGGCCATCAAGCCCGCTTCTGTGGCTCTTAATTTGGCTCGAACAAGATTGATATCTTTTGGCAGCTTCGTCTTTAATTTCAGGATATGAAGCACACCCCAATCGTATTCCAAACTTTTGCGCGCATACTTTTCTTGTAATTGCTCGGTGAGCGTAATGGCTTGTTCAAGTTCCTCGAGACCATTCAGCTTTTTGCGCACGTCGTTTAACTTTTTACCGGCAACGGAGGCTTGCCGATCGCGCACCGAAGCTTTGAGCGCAGATGACTTTTCTTTGGGGCTTGCAAGTTGACGGTAAACGACCTCTTGAAAGTGGGCGAATTTTGATGCGTAGTTCATCGATGCTAAAAAATGGCCACGCTCAACGCCATGCACATACTGTCGGCTGGTCCCCAACAGTTGCAGCAATTCGACTTGCTTTGCTCCATACGCTCGTGCTAACGATGACAATGAACCGATGGGGTGTTTTGATTTCATGTTTTTTACATTTTCTTTCCGAATGTACGAAATGTAAAGAAGTGCTTCTTGACGTTTTTAGTTTTTGACTGCTAAACGTAAAGTTGAAAAATTCAATGTGAAAATTTGGATGTAGAATTTGGATTGCGTTTTGGCCTCACCCCCAGCCCCTCTCCACAGGAGAGGGGAGCGCGCTGCTCCTTTTGCAGGTGTTCAGTCCCCAGTCCTCACTCCCCACTAATCATCTGGATGTACTCCGCCTCATCGATAATCTTCACCCCCAGCTCTTCCGCTTTCTTGCGTTTTTCGGGGCCCATATTGTCTCCGGCGAGGACATAGCTTGTTTTCTTCGAGATGGAGCCGGATACTTTTCCGCCATTACTTTCAATGCTGGCTTTGATACTATCGCGCGAGAAGTGCTGGAACACACCGCTCACTACGAAGGTGAGTCCTTTGAGCGTGTCGGAGGTAGGGGCGCTTTCATCTTCCGCAAGCGCTAATTGCAGTCCGGCGATGCGCAAACGTTCTAGTATATTTCGATTGCCTTCAATTGCAAACCAATCGAGAATACTCTGCGCGATCTTATCGCCAATTTCTTCCGCTTCGATGAGTTGGTCGAACGTGGCAGAAGCAATCGCATCTATTGTCTTGAAATGCTTTGCCAGTTTCTTGGCAACCGTTTCTCCCACGAAACGAATACCCAACGCAAACAGCACACGATCGAAGGGCACTTGCTTGCTGGCTTCAATACCGGCCATCAGGTTGTTCACGCTCTTCTCTTGCATGGAGCGCTTCTTGGGGTTTTCACCAAACTCGTCGGTAACGGTAAATTCGATACCCAACAACTGCTCGCTGCGCAGGTCATAAATGCCAGCAGCATTGCGCAACAATCCTTGGTCGTGCAATCCGGATATCGTTTCAGAACCCATTCCTTCAATATTCATTGCCTTTCGCGAAATGAAGTGCTCCATCTTGCCTTTGATCTGAGGCGCACATCCGTTTTCGTTGGGACAATAATGAAGTGCTTCGCCTTCACGACGAACGAGCTCGGTGCCGCACTCCGGGCATTGCGTAATATAAGAATGGGGCTTGCTGTCTTCCGTACGGCGCGTTGTGTCGACTCCCACTACCTTCGGAATAATCTCTCCTCCCTTCTCCACAAACACATAATCGTCCTCGCGGATGTCGAGTTTCTCAATCTGATCGGCATTATGAAGCGAGGCGCGTTTCACGGTTGTGCCCGCGAGAAATACAGGTTCGAGATTGGCAACCGGCGTAATGGCACCTGTGCGGCCCACCTGATAGGTGATTTTGTGCAACAGGGTGCTCACAGTTTCTGCCTTAAACTTGTAGGCAATGGCCCAACGCGGACTCTTGGTCGTGAGACCAAGCTCTTCCTGTTGCGCATAGCGATTCACCTTTACGACTACGCCATCGATATCAAAAGGTAAGTCGTGCCGTGCCTTATCCCAATGTTCAATGAAGGCCATGATGCCGTCCACAGTAGTCGTTTTTTCAATGTATCTAAGCAATGCAGGCGGAGTTTTAAAACCCCAATCGCTTGCGTGAGATATCGCATCGAAATGATTGTTGTAAGCGACATCGTCGGCGTATACGTAATACAGAAAACAATCTAGTTTGCGCTTGGCTACCTCGGCGCTGTCTTGCTGCTTGAGCGTGCCTGCCGCGGTATTGCGAGGATTCGCGTATGGCTCTTCACCTTTGGCAAGGCGCTCGGCATTGAGTCGTTCAAACTCGGCCTTTGGCATAAATACTTCGCCCCGAATTTCAAACAAGCCCGGATGGTTTCCGCGCAGTTTCAAAGGAATCGAACGAATAGTGCGCACATTGGCTGTGATGTCTTCGCCTGTTTCGCCGTCGCCACGCGTTACACCTCGAATAAGTTCTCCATTTTCATACGTCAAGGATATAGCGAGGCCATCGTATTTCAGCTCCATGACGTATTCGATTTCCACCAATGAGAAAAGATCAACGCCTGCGCCAAGTCCTTTGTGCACGCGGCTTTCCCACTCAATTATTTCTTCTCTATTATACGTGTTGCTCAAGGAAAGCATCGGATACTTGTGCTTTACCTTTTCGAACTTTTCAGTGATGTCTCCGCCCACACGCTTGGTCGGAGAGTTGGATTTCGCTAATTCGGGATGCGCTTGTTCAAGCGATTCGAGCTCTTTGAGAAGTTGATCGAATTCATAATCGGAAATAATAGGGGCATTGAGCACATAATAGCGGTGGTTGTACTCGTTGAGCTCTGTTGTAAGTTGTTCAATTCGTTGACCGACGTTGTCCATGCGGCTAATTTAACGGAACAATGCAGACCAATCTTTACCGGAAACTATTGCATACCACCTGCCCACAAGTCATACTCATCGAGTATAGCCTTGCTAAGAAGCTCAGCCATTTTTCGAGCTCCGGCCGGCGTGAAGTGCGTGTAGTCGGGACCTGCATAGGGAGGGGAATGATTGACCCAATTGATCATGGAGTTTCTACCCCCCATTACCGAGAACATATCCCAGAATGCGCAACCTTCGGTAAATGCGGCCTCTTTCATTCCCTGGTTGAGCTCATCCAAAAAAGGCCAGGTTTGCAACACACCTTCTATGCTGGTGCTCATGTCGGAAGGACCAATGACAACAATGGAAGCACCGGGGTGCATGGCCTTGAATCGCTGTATATGAGAGCGAAAAGAAATGCCATGTTTCCTTGCCGACTCGCGACCACTCAAATAGGGAACGCTGTTTCCACCAAACTGAAGAATGAAAAGTCCTGCATTCAACTCCTTGAAGGCGGGCATCATTGAGCTTGAATTGACCCGATAGAAGGCACCTCCATCGTTGCCTCGCAGTGCAATATTGCTCATTCCAACGCCTTGCTTGCTGTTCAGGCTAATTCCATACACATCGGGACTACTGGCCGATTGAAACGTGAAGCGCAGACGTTTGAATGAAGGGACATTAAAAGCGATTGATTCATATCCCGAGGTTGTTGTAAGCTCACTGGTTGCGATAGGAACGTCATCAGCCACGACGGTTACAAGACAAGAATGGGTACAATGGCCATAGAATAGAATAACCTCATCGAATTGTTTACACCTAGCGGTAGCCATTGAAGAGGGGCGAAACTCGATGAAGGCTTCCTCTGTGTGAGTGCTGTCTGCTGGAGCGTTTACAGGTGTGAAACGTGCAAATGAGCACATAGGCCCAAAGTTCTGATGCCCACATTTTCCATCATCATAGCCATATGCAGAATGCCGCTTCCAATTGCTGCTTTGCGTTAGAGAGACAGAGCTTGGAGGCGCAACAGGTAGCGGACTAATCATTCCGCAACCGGTTCCCCCGAATCGTGATTGAAGATTTTCACGAACAATGTTGGTCATACGATCACCTTCTATCTGTGAATCTCCGTAATGAAAAACATGCACACGTTCTCCTTGTGCAGCATTTTTCAAGGCTTCGAAAAAGGGAATGAAGGAGCTTGCGTTATTTTCTGCAAATTGCAAAGAGGCAATCGTTTCGCCGCGTGCATACGTCTGGTTTGAGTCGGCAACTTGGTTGATGGTTGAATCCAAACTCGCCAAATGAGCATCGATATCCATGGCAGGTACAATCGCTGCGGTGTCGACTGTCGCAAACCATTTTTTAAATCGAAGGTTGGTTCCGAATACATTGATTCCTTCTGCAGGATAGGTGGCTGAAATGAGTAAACAGATCAGCCCAACAACTGCAATGAAGAGCAAAGTTTTAAGCGGACGAACAACGTGCATGTACGATTCAAAGAAGAATTGCGAAGTAAATGCGAATTATTCAATCACACGGAATTCTGTACGACGATTTTTAGAACGGCCCATTTCGGTATCGTTAGTAGCAATCGGCACTGTTTCGCCATACCCCTTTGCCGTCAAACGATTCACCGCGATTCCCTTTTTTACGAGGTAATCGACAACGCTCTGAGCTCTGTTATTGGAAAGGGTCAGATTGGCTTCATCGCTACCCACATTATCGGTGTGTCCGCCAATTTCGATTTTTTTCTCCGGATTGTTTTTCAGAAGCAAGACAAGTCGATCGAGCTCAATCATCGATTCGGGTTTCAGTTCCCATTTGCTGGTTTCGAAGAAAACATTATTCAAAACGATCGTAGCTCCGGGTCTAAGTTTTTGGAGCTGCACATCCAAACGATAGGGTTCGTAGCCGCTGAAGTTTTTGAGAGAGAAATTCTCGGAGTGAAATAAATAACCCTCTTTGCTGACGTTTAGCGCATAATCTTTTCCCGCAGGCAAACACAGCAGGAAGTCTCCGCCTCCTTTGTTGCTCATGCATTCTGTTACCGTTTTTCCTGTTTCCAAATCGATCAGTTCAAGTCGGGCCTCCAGTTTTTTATAGCTAAGCTTATCGCTAATAATGCCTGCGACGTAAGTAACCAAGGCAGGCTGCACACGCTGGGGCAATTCGAACTGATACAAATCGAGTCCACCTTGTCCGCCAAATCGGTCGCTGGCAAATAAGGCGATTTTTCCACGAGCGGTTACCTGAATGGAGTTCTCGTCTTTGTGTGTGTTAATGGGGTATCCAAGATTGGTGGGAGTATCCCACTCACCACTTTGTAAAAGCCGACTCATGAAAATATCGAGGCCGCCCATTCCAGAATGACCATTACTGCTGAAGTACAGGGTGTGACCATCGGGATGTATCATCACGCTTTCCTCTTCAAAAGGGGTATTCACTCTCCCGGGTACTTTCACCGGTACCGACCAATCGCCGGTTTCTCGCAGGTAGCTGTAATAAATATCCTGCTCTTTAATGCCTGAGGCGGTACGTTTGCCTCTGACGAAATAGAGAGTGCGCCCATTGGCCGAAAAACTTGGCTGGCTTTCCCACGTGCTGCTGTTCACCGTGTTGCCCATGTTCTCAGCCGGTGTCCATCCGGTGGGAGTCTTCATAGAGTAGAACAAGTCACAACTGCCAATGCCTTGCCGAGTGCCACCATAGGTTCCATCGGCTGCTTCACAGGCCGTAAAAATGAGCATTTGTCCGTCGGCGCTAAGTGTAGGGGCTCCTTCATTTTTATTGGTATTGATTTCTGCTACAGGTTGAGCGTCATTCCATTTGGCATCTGTTTTTTTGCTGATGTAAAAGTCCTCTTGCTTGCGTCCCTGAGTTTGCGAGTCAACAATGAGTCGTGTGAACAACAGCGTTTGCTCGTCGGCAGTTATGCAAGGGTAGTATTCGTTGTTCTCGGTGTTGACACCCGGGCCTAGATTGATAGGTTCAAATGGCACAGGATGCTGCAATGCGCTTTTCGCGAATATGCAGCTGCTTAGAATGAGTTGCGAACGCTTCTCTTGCTTCACATCATTCTTGGGCAACGGAATGAATTTCGAAATGGCTTTCTCTGCCTCCTCATAATTACCTTGAGAAAAATAACATTCTGCAAGCATCATCCAGGCAGCCGGATAGTAGCGTTCGTCGAGAGCTAGTGCTTTTTTGAGTGGTTCAATTGCTTTCTCTGTGTCGCCGGTTTCGTCGTAAAGCTGGGCCAGCATCAATTGTGCTTCAATGAAGTCGGGCTTATTGTTAACCAACGCCTCCATGGCCGTCAACGCTTTTTCATAGTCAAATTGATTGTAGGCGTCAATAGCTTCCTCAAAAGCTTTGATTGCCTTTTTATCCTTTATGGTGTACGTTCGATTCGGTTGTGAAAAAACCGGAATGGAAATCAGCAGGAATAGGAACACGAGAAGTTTTCGCATAGGAAAAATGAATTTCAACAATCAGGCCTGAAGTTAGGTTGTATTCTTGAAGTGATCAGAACTCAACGACTGAGTTATGAGTTATGGAAAGTGAACACTGAATTGTCCTTCTTGGAGAAAATGCGTGGGACTATGTGTTTAGAACGGCGGATTTTCAGCATCATAGTCTTGAACAGGCATCTGAAGAGTCTGGAACTTCAACGAATGCTGTAAACCTGGATCAAGCTCCGGAAATTGTTTCCAAAGAATACTGCACTCAATCATGTCTGTTACCTTATCATTTTTAACCTCGAAGAGTAGCCCGAAATGAAAAGGTATGTTTGTTCCTCGAAAAACAAAGGCGTCGGCTCCCTTAGTGCAGCGATTACAGAGGCCTTCGGCAGACTCAAGAAAATCATTATTGGCCATTTGCATATAGAGGAAGGTGGAGGCAAGTTGACCGAAAAACTCCTCAGGCTCTTCATTTGCGATGGTCGTACAATCGCTTAGCATGAGTCTTATACTTGCCAAATCTAAATTCTCGATGAACTCTCGAAGCATAGCGCTTGCTGAGGTATGAAGGTCGTTGCGTTCAGTTGCGCGTGTAAAAGTCTTGAAGAGTGTAAGCTGTGCGGTTTCCATGCTGCGAACGTAAATTGCTCTTTACATAAAAGAAGAAATAGGATCAGGAAAGTAGTGAACATGTGGAAAAGTTACTACCTGCCACATGAAGCTAGTCTTCGATGAAATCCAAATTGCGGCCATACGTCTCAGGCATCCACCAAACAGCAAGCAGGGCAGGTATCCACACAAGAAGTCCAACCCACAAGAGAGAAGTGCTCAGTGATGTATTGAATGCGGATTCCACCCACATGCGAAGTGGAATGAGAATCGTAACGGCTCCTCGCATGAAATTGGTAACGGTTGCAGTTACGGTTACTCGAAGATTAGTTCCGAAGTGCTCGGAAGTCGCTGTTACGAAAACCGAGAGATATCCGCAGCCCGTCCCAATGAGCAATGCCGTAACATAGATTGTGGAGGCGTGAAACAACTGATAGAAGTGTAACGCAGTAGAAAGCACTGCGATGATCATAAAAGCGAAAAGTACTTTTTTTCGACTTTTGAATAGTTGGCTCAGAACACCGCTCGACAAATCGCCTACCGTCACGCCGCATTGGAATAGAATAAAGCACAAGCTTGCTTTCAACGAACCAAGCCCATTCTCACTGGCCAATTCCGGCGATAGGGTGATGAGCAATCCGACCGAATACCAAATGGGCACTCCCATCAAGATACAGGCGATATAGCGCATGGCGCGCTCTCGCTTTTGAAACAAATGAAAGAATGAACCCGAGTGTTTTGCCGATTGTCGGGCTGAATGAAATATGCCCGTCTCCATGGCCTTCATTCGAAGCAAAAGCAATAGAAAACCCGCTATTCCGGCGGAAATGAAAGCGCTTCGCCACGGAAGAAAATCGCCCGCCAATCCTGCCGTTACCGCACCAAGTCCGCCGAGTGTCGCTACGAATATGGTTCCGTAGCCTCGTTTTTCGATACTCATGCTTTCGCCAACCAACGTAATGCCGGCGCCCAATTCTCCCGCTAATCCCATACCCGCGAAGAATCGGATGATGGCATATGAGTTTACGTCATCTACAAAGCCATTCAGGATATTCGCCAAGGAATAAATAACAATGGAACCGAACAGCACCGAAACTCGTCCTCGTTTATCGGCAATCACCCCGCTCACAAGGCCACCCACCATCATTCCAAGCATTTGAGCAGAAAGTAAATACTCACCCATTCGAGTGAGCTCATCGCCTGTATAACCCAGTTCTTTTAACGATGGTATGCGATACACATTGAATAGAAACAAATCGAATGTATCAATGAAAAAACCCAAACCAGCGGCTAGCACGACAATGTTGAAAGGGGAGTGGTGGAGTTTGGGAGTCATGGGGTGATTTACCAAAGCCAACCACTATTAGATGTTCCATTAGTGCACGCCGAACCGTCATAGGATTGATTTATCTTAACTAGTGTATATGTATCGCCATGGATTGTTGCTCTTATGCTATTCGAGTTAAGCTTTTCTAAGTGAATGGTTACTTCATCACCCGAGCATGTTCCGCCACCATTGGTCCAAGTTCCTGAGCTGGTCATTTGCGTTGCAGTGAGAGAATTTTGGTCTTCATTTGTTACTACGTTAGTTACAAGATCATATGTACAACCATCGTAGTCAATATTCTCGTAACTTCCTTCTTTGAAGTAATAGCAATTCGGAGAATTGGGATCACTGACGAGAAAAATTTTATCAGGAGCAAAAGACCATACGCCACCTCCGGAATCCATCCAAGACGTGTTGGCTAAGACTGTTCTAAAAAGGTTATTGCCAGACACAGTATTATTATCACTCTCGTTATCTTGTTGGCATGAAGCCAATATGATGAGAGTAAGAGATATTGATAAAATAAGCCTCATAAATCTAGGTTGCTTTTTATAGTTATGGGCGAAGATAAGGTAGTAAAGTTCACCTAATTATAATCTCTTTTTCTCTTGAATAGTTTAATCTGTAATTCTTTGAGACAATGT
>JAIYBR010000224.1 GCA_027488435.1 Flavobacteriales bacterium | reverse complement strand
TTGCGCGTTCGTTTGATTTTGTTGTTGACGAAAAACCATTTGCGTTTGGTTTACGCGGAAAGATTGATAGAGCTGATATCGTTGCCGGTGTTTTGCATGTAATTGACTATAAAACTGGAAAGATTTCAGCCGATAAAAGTTCTTTCAAAGGTGACTTCGATTTGTTGTTTAAAGATGCCAAGTATTCGAAGTTTCTGCAGTTGCTTGTGTATATCATGATGACGCGCGAAAAGCAACAAGCAGTGCCAATTGCTTCGTTTTATTCGATGCGCGAGAATGGCGGAAGCTTCGTCCATGCGCAAGATTTATCCTCTCTTGAAATCGATCATGATTTCATCGATAAGGCCGAAGAAGCGCTGGCGCGTTTTTTAATGGCGCTTTTTGAACGCGATTCTTTTGAGCATGATCCGAAAGCAAAGTATTGCGAGTATTGTCTTTCGAAGTAACCTTGAGTATTCGAAAAGCTATTTTCGTTTCATGCCTTGAAGCGTTTTCTGAACCAGAACACTTACTTCAGGGCTGATGTTAAAGGCCACAATTAAAACACCATAGAGAATGGTGATTACTGTACCTCGCATCACTATGTCCATATAATGCATGCCCGTTGCAGGTAAAGAGCTTCCGACAGCGTAGGAAACGGCACCCACTCCAAGCACCTTCAGAAAAGCAACCGAGTAGGGTTGCATGTCGAATTTTATTTGAATGAAGACAAGTCGCAACGCGTTAAAAAGTAGGTAGGTTAAACAGGAGGCAATTCCCGAACCCACAATACCGTAGATGGGAATAAGCCAAAGGTTTGTCAAGAATGTAAACACTACCAACAGCACCATAAAAAGGGTGTCATATCGGTAATATGCCGAAGTGCCGATAATGGCGCCATTGGCACCTGTGGCCAGATCAATCAAGTAGCCAATACCCATAAAGAGTATGACATATTTCGCGATGGAGTATTCGGGCGGCATCAATGCGAGTAAACTGTCGATATTGACCCAGAGTGCAATCAATAAAAACAGACCTATGATGAGTTGGTTAAGGCATGACTGGCGGTAAATGTTTCGAATGTTTTCCAGGTCATTTTTCTTCCATGATTCAGAAATGACTGATGCAGTAATTCGGATTATGGATCGTGCCGGAATCTGTATCATGCTTCCAAAATAAGTGGCGATTGAAAAGACTCCGGCTGCAGCTAAACCAAGTTTATCGTTTACAATGACTTTGTCTATCGATGATATCATCATACCGCTTAATCCGGTTATGACAGAGAAGAGCGCAACGTCGCGCATTTCTTTTTTGACTTCTGCCGAAAGCGGGGTTGTTGGTTTTCTCCAATGCCACTCTTTATGTCCGATCAGCAAACCAATCATCGCAAATGACATGGCGCAAAAGCTCGCGAAGTAAATGAGAACGAACTGCTCGAAGTTGATTTCATTGAGGTGATAGGCAAATGCCGCTATCAGAATAACAATGCGTAACAAGACTTCTTTGATGAGCACGCCGGCTGTGGAAAGAAAGAGTGCACGTGTAAATGCATCGAGCACATTGAATAAGCCAAGAAAGAAAGTGAGCGGTATGAGGTAATAGAGATTGTTGGCCAGCAGTGGCGATTGACCGGCGTTGCGCGCAATGTATTCATCTTTGAAAACCAGATAAAGCAGAAGGAAGAGCAACGACCCAACGGCTGTGAGCGCAAGCGGATAAAACATGAATCCGCCATGCCTGGTTTGAGGATTTCGAAAATGAGGAAACATGCGAAGCACAACACCCGCCATTCCCAGATTACTGAGAGAACTGCTGATAAGCGAAATAGAAATGATGACATTGAGTAATCCATTTTGCTCGGGAGTAAGCCACAAGCGGTTCATAAACCAAACCGTCAGAAAACCGAGAAGAGCCCCGAAGTAGGAGAGTGCGGTAGACTTTACAGCTTGCTTGATGATGATGCCCACGTTAGTTCGATTTATTCAAACATTTCCCAGGAAAGTGGTTGACCTGATTTGATGTCTGTTTTCGCTTTTTTACCCTGAATGCTTTCCCAATGCTTAGGAGCCAGACCTAATGCCGGTCGAATGATTTTCAGGTTCGAATCGTTCAATGTTTCTCCAGCGGCTATATCCTTCCCTGCATAAATGGATCGCTTGAAGAGCAAGCTTTTTTTTTTATTTGCTTGTATTTCGGTTTGCACGTGTCCCAATGCTTGGTAGGCTTTCAGCGATTCATCCACGAGTAATTTCATCTCATGAGGTTCCATGCTGAATGTGCTATCTACACCGCCATCTGCTCTGCGCAGGGTAAAGTGTTTTTCAATCACTCGCACTCCCAGACCCACGGCTGCCAGTGCAACACCGACCCCCATGGTGTGATCGGAAAGCCCTATCTCGCATTGCCAGCGATCGCGCATGTGGGCAATGGTGAGTAGGTTGGTGTTCTCCGGTGTGGCCGGATAGGTGCTGGTGCACTTCAGTAGAATAATTTCTTTGCATCCTGCCGACTTCAGTACTTCCACACTTTCTGCGATATCATCGAATGAAGCGACCCCGGTGCTCATGATAACAGGCTTGCCCGTGCGTGCTACTTTACGCAACAACGGATGGTGCGTGTTTTCGAATGAGGCAATCTTGTAAATCGGTACGTTGAGGCTTTCTAGGAAATCGACCGCACTTTCATCAAACGGCGAAGAGAACGCATCCATGCCGTGTGATTTAGCTCGATTGAAAATAGGCTCATGCCATTCCCACGGTGTGTAGGCTTTTTGATAGAGGTCGTAGAGTTCGCTTCCGGCCCATAGCGAATTTTTATCTTCTATGGTATACGCTCCGCGCATCGTGATGGTATCGGCGGTATACGTCTGAAGCTTCAGTGCATGCGCGCCCGATTGTGCTGCAGCATCAACAATTTCCAATGCTCGTTCTAGCGACTGGTTGTGGTTGCCACTCATCTCGGCAATGATGTACGGGCGTTGCAAGGAGGCAATAAAAGACATAGCGTAAAATTCGGTTGCGCTAAAGTAGGGATGACGCGGCAATCTATCCGTTGACACTTTGTTGGAAGAGCACCGAGTCTTTCGTTTCTTCTACGATTTGATAACCGCTGCGTTCGAAAGCACGGTAGGAGGCTAGGTTGCTTTTTTTTACCCATCCTTCCAAGCACTTCACATGGTCTTTTTCCAGCGAAACTTTGAGTATGGCATGTTGCAACAACAACTTACTTAAACCTCGTCCGCGATAGGAGGCACAAACCGAGTAGTTGATAATCGCTTTTTCGTTCTCCAGCTTCAATCGCATCTGCGCAGCGGGTGTTCCATGTATGCTGTATATCCACATACAGGTGTTGGGAGAAACAAGTGCGGCCTCAAACCATTTCAGATGATCATCCCAACCAATGTCGGCTGTTTGATACGAATTGGCCCGTACAGCAGGATCGTTGACCCATTCGAAATAGATTCGTGCATCATCTGTTGCCGCTTCTCGAACGGTACATGCATATGCTATTTCCAAGAATGAAAGCGCTAAACGACGTCCACTTTTGCCGTCGATCAAGGTGCGCTGATGCTTCAATTGCTCTGTTCGAGCAGTAATATCTTCAGTGAAATTTCGAATACAAGCCTGTGCCTCTGACTCGTTGAGCGATTGAAAGGCACCCAATGAAATCGCTGCTCCGTGATTGGTCAACCCATTTAAGATGCCGAGTTGATTGGGCGCGGTGTATCCGGTAATTAGCGAGCATCCCATGGCGCAAGCTTCGATGGAGATGGTGCTAGCCGGACAGATTACCACATCGGTATTCATCAACGCTTCAGTCAGCTCGCGCGTATTGAGGTTAAGACAAATCGTTAACTGTGGGTGGATTTCCGTGAGTGCAATGATGGCATCGTAATGCGGATTCAGTGAACTCATGAGCAGTTGCACGCGTGCTTTTGGAAAATGCGTGACGAGCAATCGGGCGAAAAATTCCGTGCGGTTGCTTTCGTCAGCAGCTCCCATGCTGATGAGAAAACGTTCTGCTTGATTCACTGCACGCGCTGTGCTCGAAGCATTTAATATCCCGGGACGCAGCAAGGCATAATCGAGTCCAAGCAAAAGGCGTGTATGTTCTTCACAATCGTAGGTCATTGGCGAAACATCGGGTGCGTGATTTATGATTGCTTCAGCCGTGTGATGCCAGCTGTGCAAATCATCGATGGCAACCACCTTGCAGCCATGTTGTTGAAGGCGTTGCTGATACGTTGTCGTGAAATGATATCCATCGAGCACAACCACATGCGTATTTGTATCCTTCTTGGTGAGCGCTTCAATCAGATGCGTGCAGTCCAATGCGTAATCGGTCGTTCGCGAAAGGGTTGCGTATGGAAACCCTTGCTGAGTGATCCATTCATATACTGAATCTTCAGTTTCTTGGAGCACAAATGACACTTCGAAATATTCGCGCAACATATTCGCCAAGGCAAGGCAACGCACTACGTGTCCCATTCCAATGTGGGTTCCTCCGTCGCAGCGAATGATTACCGAAGGCATCATGAAGCGAGTTGACTTTCGGGGAAGATGACTTTCACATCCACGCCTTTTTTCTTTGACCATTCCAATGTAGATGTGTCATAGATGGAGGCCTTGAGATGTGCTACGGTATCGGCTCGCTTCTTTTCGTACTCTTCGATGTAGCGTTCCACATGCGCACTCGGCGCAGCAAACGTCATGAAGAGGGAAATGCGCTCTTGCTCTTCTTCTTTCTTTAGAAAGTTGGGAATGCGATTTTCAATGCCTTGGTTGTCGATACACAGCGACGGAAGAAATTTGAGTTTGACTGCATTTCCACTATGCAACAATTTTAAACTCCATGCTACCAGGTCGCCAGGGTGGTTGTTGATGAATACCGAAGGACCGTCTTTCTTGTCGTGCGTGCCGGGCTTCACTTTCAATCCGCCACTGTAGTTCGAATGATCTTGCAAATACAATCCAAGTCGAATGAGAGTGTATTTGCTCTCCCAATCTTTGCCGCTGTTGTGCTCTCTATCCAAACAGTCGCGGTGAAAACCACGAAGGCCTGTGCCAATTTGATAGGAACTGTCGCCGAAGTAAATAAGCTGATCGGTTTCCAGAATTGATTTTGCGAGGTTCAGAATGCGCTCGTCAAAAAGAATGTCGCGAAGCAACGGTTTGCTGAGCAAGCAACCTTTGGCATACCGCGCTTCCGATGACGTATGTGTCATTTGAAACGTAAGGCCTGCAGCTTCATCCAGTTTATATTGTTCGTGCACTCGTTTGCGGAAGGCCTTGATTTCATCCGGGCTGAAAGCACCGGGTTGAAGCACATAGCCTTGTTGTTCGAATAGCTTGGCCGTCGAGTTCGTTGTGCTCATATTTTTTTCTGTTCGATGTGTTCGTTGATGGTAATCCACTCGGGGTGGCTAAGCAGCAAGTTCTCTATTTCAGCAAAACCCAATTCAAGCGCAGGCGTCTCTTCAATCATGTGTTTCAGCACAATCAAATCTTCGGGCGTGTCGAGCGTAAGGCGAAGTGCGCCGTTATTTTTTTCTTGCGCAATGTTGTGCATGCGTTCGCTGTGTTTGGTGCGCATGAAAGGAGTAACATGCTCTCGGTCGTGTGTGGAGGTCGCCTCTGTATGGGCTTCTTCCAACATGTGTGCACTGAAAATTTCGAAATCAAATCCACGCGCATAGGTTCTGGGAAAACAATTGCTTACGTAATTGCTGGTGTCGTTGAGTGAAATGTACAACTCAATGCCCTGCTGAAGGAGTGATGCGTCGATGAGCGGACAGTCGGATGTAACACGGATAATGATGTCGGCCGGAAATTGTTGATTAGCGAAATAGAATCGACTGAGAACATCGTGCTCATCACCGCGAAAGCAATTGATGTGGTTTTGCTTGGCGAACGCTGCAACGGTGTCATCTTCGTGATTCGATGTTGTTGCAATTAGGATCGAATACCCTGTTGTTGTGAGGCGATCGATATGATGCTGCAACATGCTTTTTTCCCCTGCCTGAATCAGAATTTTTCCGGGCAACCGTGTACTGGTCATCCGCGCTTGGGTGATGATGCTAATGCGAGGATTTTCGGGAAGAGAGCTCATCTAATCATACACTAAACGTAGGGTCTACGTGCTCACGAATAAGCGTGCGCATCTGTTCCGGTGAAACCCATTCGGAGTTTTCACCCGAATTGTAACAGAACCCTTCCGGAACTTTTGTGGCTTGAAATGCATGAATGAACTCGCTTAAATTGAATACGGGAACTTGCGGAACGATCGCATAGTAGCGACCCAAATCGTAGGTGGTGAATGCATCGGAAGTAGTAATCATTTCTTCGTGCAATTTCTCACCGGGGCGAATTCCGGTTATTTCAACTTTAGCTTCAGGTGCAATTGCTTCCGCGACATCGGTGATTTTATAGGAAGGAATTTTCGGAACAAAAATTTCTCCACCCCATGCATGCTCCATGGCATGTAATACCATATCTACTCCTTCTTGCAACGAAATATTGAAACGTGTCATGTTGGGATCGGTGATGGGCAGCAGGCCCTCTTTTTTCTTCTTGATGAAAAATGGAATAACGGATCCATTGCTTCCCATCACATTTCCATATCGGACAACCGAAAATTTGATGGCGTGTTTGCCGCGAATGTTGTTTGCGGCAACGAATAATTTATCGGAGCACAATTTAGTCGCACCGTATAAATTGATGGGAGCAGCTGCTTTGTCGGTAGAGAGAGCTACTACATTTTGAACACCACACTCAAAGCACGCGTTGATGACGTTTTCTGCGCCGAGCACATTCGTCTTCACACACTCCATCGGATTGTATTCAGCAATGGGAACGTGTTTCAGAGCCGCTGCGTGAATGACGTATTCAATGTCTTTCATAGCTGTTTTCAGTCGCTCGCTATCGCGCACGTCACCGATGAAGTAGCGAATGGCGTTGTATTTCGCGTGCGGAAAATCTTGCGCCATCTGATACTGTTTTTGTTCATCGCGCGAGAAGATGACCAGGCGCTTGATGTCGGGCCAGCGTTCCAATATGTTCTTTGTAAGGTGTGTTCCCAGCGATCCTGTGCCACCGGTAATGAGCACACTCTTTCCATTTAAGTCGAGCATGAAAGTTTAAATTTCGTGTAACGCAAATGTAACTACTTCACTCCGAATCGGCTGATGTGTGTCATGGAGTCGCGATGTTGCTTGAGCCACTCAAGGTCTTTG
>JAIYBR010000028.1 GCA_027488435.1 Flavobacteriales bacterium | reverse complement strand
TGGGAAATAATTACGGGAAAAGCCGTTAGCCAAAAAGTACTGGAGCGTTCACAAATCATAGGCATGGTCTTGCTTCTCGGTTTAATGTTGTACGGAAATGGAATGGATATTTTCCGAATCATCACCGGCTCTTAAATCATCAATCGGAAGGGCCTCGTTGTATCGTTTGCTTTTCAGCATCGCCGTTATTTTCTTTTGTGCACTTTCCTATGCCCAGCCCATTTCTCAAAGACTGGCCTGCACGGAAGAGCAGCGCAACAATCGCGATTTGAAACTCGCTCAGGCCGTTGCCTTGAACGATACGCTTGTTCACGTCATTGAAGAACGTGACGATCACCACCTGCGGTGGACTTCCTATGGGTTTCAATCAATGCAACCTGTTCACAATACGCTTCTAAAGCCTGAGGCTGAGAATGACAAGCTCATTCACTTTTATGTGCGTGATAATGTGTTGACGACAATCAGCACTCGGCGCAATCGTGAATCGGACCGAGCGGAAATTTACATCGCCAGCTTCGATCAAGACGGTAAGTCAACCTGCCCTGAAAAGCTCATTCACGCAAAAAACGACTGGAGCGAGCAGCGACGAAATGGATTCGAATGCAAATTTTCGCCCGACTCCTCGCGTATTCTTGTCTTTTTTGATTCCGAAAAAGAAAGAAAGCATACTGAAGGGATTTCTTTTAAATGCTACTCCTCCGATTGGTCGTTACTGTGGGAAAAAGAGATTCGATTACCGCCTTCTAGCGAAGTTCTTGTGCCACATCATTTCCTGGTAGATAATGATGGCGGAGTTTACATGATGAGTGGTCGCAAACCGGCGAAGGCTGCCTCTGACTGGCTTCAGCCACAGGGAGGCAAATACGTAGTGTATTACTACAATGCACAAATCAATAAGCTCAAACAATACGACATCAACTTGAAAGACAAACAAGTCGTCTCGGTTGATTTCATTCTCAATGAAAAACAAGAGTTGATCATTGCGGGTTACTATTCCGACAATTTTCAAAACCATGCCTCGGGCACGCTTTTATTTTGCATCGATGCCGGCGGTGGCCGCATTCGAAACGCATCATACACACCCTTCTCGAAGGAGTTCAACAAAGAAATGACCGGAAAAGAAAAAGGCACTATCGATGATTTTTATCTCGACTATCTGATGCTTACAGACTCTGGCGAGGTCATACTAGCAGGAGAGAACTATTACGTGAGTCGCATCGTCACTAACGACCCCACTACAGGTCGCCAACTGATTGAATACCGATACAGTTTCGATGATATCATGGTGTGTATGATGGATACCGCGGCAACCCATGTATGGAACATGCGCATTCCCAAAAGGCAATTCACATCAATTCTTAACGACGAAAACTGCTCGTATTCCTGTGCTTTACATGGTGACGTGCTATCAATCACGTTTAACGACGACGAGTCGAACAACGAAAAAAACAAATCGGAAAAATATGCAATAGCCTCAGCTTGGTCAGGATCGAAAAACAGTGTTACAACTCGCATTGATATAACCCCTGATGGCCGATACGAACGCAATACGCTGGTCCATAATTCACACGAACGGTTGTTATTCAATCCATTGATGTGCCCGCAGGCATCTTGGTCGTATCCGTTTCTGGGCTTCAATGATAAAAGAAGCTATAAGTTTTGCCGAACTCGGTGATGAAAAATCGGCAAGTACGTATTATATTCGCAGCCCCAATAGACGATTGGGGAAATGCCTAGGTGGCGGAACTGGTAGACGCGCACGACTCAAAATCGTGTGTCTTCGGGCGTGTGGGTTCGATTCCCACCCTGGGTACAACAAGATACACTGCGATTAACGCAGTTCATTTAACCAAAAAAACCGTTTACACTTAAACCACCGGAACTCCGGTGGTTTTTGTTTTTGGGAAACTTATTTCTTGTCCGACTCGTCGTTGAGCCTCCAGGTAAGCGACAAACGAAGCAGGCGCCCGGGCATTGGCACAAATCCGCTCTCGATATATGCTTTATTCGCGAGGTTGTTCACGTCGATCGACAAATCAACCTTGCTCACAGCAGCTGAAGCGCGCAAATCATACACCCAGTAGCTTCCGCTGTTTAGACGCTCGATGTATCGTGAAATGAGCTGCACCCGAAAATTCGACAGCAATCTTACCTGTGCTCGTGCCACGAATTGATGACGAAGATTGTTGAGGGCATACTTACTGAACTCGACCGATTCGCCTATACGTCCTGATAGAAACGTATGCGAAACACCAACTTGCTCTAGTGCGAAAGATGCATCCGATTTTAGTTGCACGATAGCTCGGCTATCGACACCGGCCATGCTTACCAGCTGAAAGTTTTCAGGCATCCATGAGTCTTCCAAATTTTCACGTGTAAAGTCAATGAAATTGCTTGTTCTTCGCATAAATCCACCCGATTCTACACGAAGATTTCCCTCTTGCCATTTCAGACCAATTTCGCTGTTGAAAGCTTGTTCAGGCTTCAGAGAGCGGTTGCCAATGTTTGCTCTGTCGGTGTAATACAAGTCGGTGAAACTCGGGTTGCGACTTCCCAGACCCGCACTTCCGTAGAGCCTTAACGAACGCACCAGCGGCGTATTGAACTCTATTCCCGGGTACACATTCGTACCATACGCATTGCTGTATTGCACCATGGCACCAATCACCACGACTGAAGAGTTATCGAATATCAAACGCTGC
>JAIYBR010000285.1 GCA_027488435.1 Flavobacteriales bacterium | reverse complement strand
GAACACTTGCGGAACATCAGAAAGGTTTGGGCCAAATATCGAGATCAAAACAGAATCGGTGCAGGTGTTTGCGCTGTAGTAGATGTAGTTTAACCCGATGGGCATATCTTGGGGCGAAAGGGTATAGCCCTCGCTTTGTGAACCGCTAACGCCTATGCCTGTCCACACTCCACTGGATGGTGAAATGGTGCCGAGCAAATCATTATCCAGATTGACCGATGGAGCATCGTAGCAAAACGATATCTCTGCAGTTTGAACCTCCGTACCGATGATGGAAACACGCACGGTGTCCCGACACAAATAGCCGGTTGAATAGGTGTAAATCGCAAAGGTTTCATCACCCGAAACGAAAGCTGAAGGATTAAATAACCCCGATGTTAGAATAATTCCATTCTCATTTTGCCATATTCCACCGGCAGGTTGCGCATTAGGATCGAGTACGAACGAATTCTGATCAGGACATACCACTACAGAATCAACAACACCAATCTCTCTTACTAAGAATGAAAAATCTTCATCGCACCCGTTGAGTGCATAATTGAGAGACACCAAACCAGGTGAAGCCAAAGCAGGATCAAAAAGACCTGTTTGCACGTCTATGACACCCGGCCCGCTCCAAACTCCTCCAAAAGGAGACACCTCTAGCTGGAAAGGACTTACCGACTGACATACCGGACTTATAGTTGAAGGCCCTGTAATTTGAGCGACATTAACCTCTGTTTCAATTGAGCACCCATTTACTTCATAGCTCACCACAAATGAACCTGAATTGATTGGATCGAATATGCCTTGAGCATCAACTCCACTACCCGTCCAAACTCCGCCTGCCGGACTAGCTTCCAATTGAAACGGCGGAGAAGCCAAACAAGCAGCCACACTTTCTTCGGCCACTATGGGCAATACCGTTAAAACAAGACTATCCAAACAGTTTTCAGTTTGTATGTAAATGGTCTGTTCTCCCGATCCTGCCATTTGCGGATCGAAAAGTGCTTCCCCATTCAGGATACCGTTGCCATACCAAGTGCCATCAACCTGAGATGTTAGTTGAATTTCTGCACCCGATTGACAGACGGTTTGTTCTGGTGTCGTGATGTCGATGTCTTCGACCACAACAGTCACAGAAAACGTTTGCTCAAGATTCGTTTCATCCTCAGTAACTGTAACGCTGTATGTGGTGGTAGTGCTCGGGCAAACAATATGTGGCCCTGTGGTTGGAGGCAAATTAGTATCCCACTGATAGGAATAAGTAAAGCAACCAGGCAATGTCAGCGAAAGTGAAGTGCATTCACCCAGACAAATTGTTGGAGATTCGGCAATCAATTGGGCGTTTATCGGACAATTGGTATATTGAAACGGCTCCAAAACCTCAAACTCATGCAAAATCCCACAGTCATCGGGTACCTGGATGGTGAGTTTCACAAATACATCGCAGTTGTATTCAAACGGTCGGTCGAGCACAAGAGTCACTTGGTTGGTTTGACCCGCCGCGCAGTTGTCATCGACGGACTCGACATCGAACTGTTGTGAAATTGAGTAAACATCAAAGCTTGCGCTTTCCAGCCATTCACAGGGTATTGCAGTAGAAAGTTCTACCGTTAGTACATTTGAATTGCACGCTGGTGATGTTGGAACAGACAAAGCCGGTGGCGCAGGGAAGGCAACATTTGTTTCCCAATAGAGACTGAAGCCGGAAGTTGAGACACTACCATCAGAGGTAAAAACAAGCGTTACTGTCCCCGATTGTGCCGTCAGTACACCAGGTAATTCCTGACCTGTAAAATTCCCGAGCAAGTTGCCCGGTGCAACTGAACCATTATAAACTGTCAAAAAATCCACATTTTCCTGAAGCGAGAATGAACCGAAGAACGTCAATGTAACGGGGCCTTCCGAAAGAATCGTAGTTGTGAAATTCTCACTGGCTCCATAGGAGTTGGTGGGACCTCCACTATCGTACAACCGCCCGAAACAACTTGATATCGTGGGCGTCGACATTGAATACTGCGGATAGTTCCACTGGGCACTGGCCGCAACCGACAAGCAACAACACAACGCGAATGCTATCCGAACAATAATGGGCTTCATAAGAATAGAAATAGTTGAAATATGGTGCAAATTACAAAACAATGACGACGCACAGCTATCGTGAGTTGCAGGGTCTGTAAACAAATGATTGTCGAATACAAATGAGCATTTGGTATGGCTGGAATGCTTGTTACTTTTGTCGCATGTCAGTAAACAAGGAAGTTAGGCGAATCACGACCAACACAGTGCAGGAAATGAAGCTTCGCGGAGAGAAAATCTCAATGCTTACTTCATACGATTACAGTATGGCACGTCTGGTCGACGCAGCCGGCATCGACGTAATACTAGTTGGCGATAGCGCCAGCAATGTAATGGCAGGACATGAGACTACATTACCGATTACACTCGATCAAATGATTTATCACGCTCAAGGCGTGGTTAGGGCAGCCAAACGCTGCTTAGTCGTTGTCGACCTCCCGTTCGGCTCCTACCAAGGCAATTCAAAAGAAGCACTCAACTCCGCTATACGAATCATGAAGGAAAGCGGAGCACACGCCGTCAAAATGGAAGGCGGATCTGAAATTCGCGAATCGATTCAACGCATACTCACGGCAGGCATTCCCGTAATGGGACATTTGGGGCTAACTCCGCAAAGCATTTATAAGTTCGGTACGTATCAAGTGCGTGCGAAGGAAGAGCAAGAGGCTGAGCGATTACTGAGCGACGCCAAAGTGCTCGACGAATGTGGTTGCTTTGCCTTGGTATTGGAAAAAATACCGGCAACTCTTGCTGCTCAAGTAACCTCTTCTATCGATATACCAACCATCGGCATCGGAGCCGGCTCAGACGTCGATGGCCAAGTGCTTGTGGTAAATGACATGCTTGGATACACAGAAGACTTCAGCCCACGTTTTTTACGTCGATACATGAACGCCGGCGAGCAAATTCACAATGCGGTTAGTCGCTATGTGAGTGATGTAAAGAGCGGTGAATTCCCCAACGAGAAAGAGAAGTATTAATCGGCTTTTACATAGAAGCGATCATTCGAATCGCATAACGAACTCGTCAACATGCAATCAGCACAGCACAACGGTAAGCGCGAATGGCGTCAAGCGCCAAAGGAACCCATTATTATGAGCAATGTAGAGAACCTCCGTGTTCTCTACGAAGACAATCATATTGTTGTGGTAAACAAGCGGAACTCTGACATCATCCAGAGCGATATCAGTGGTGATCGAACCCTTTGTGAAACTGTCAAGAACTATGTAAAGCAGAAATACAATAAACCCGGCCTTGCTTTCATTGGCACGGTGCATCGTCTGGATAGGCCGGTTAGCGGAATAGTGATTTATGCGCGAACTACGAAAGCATTGAATCGCCTATCAAATATGTTCAAATACCGCGAAGTGAAGAAAACATACTGGGCGGTTGTAAAAGGCAAGCCGGAAAATCCGGAGGCGACCATCATCAACTATCTCTGGAAGGACCAGAAACTCAACAAGACATTTGCATTTCCGGAGGCCGGACCCGATCGAAAGGAATCTGAGCTCAGCTATAAACTCATCGGCGAAGGCGATAACTACACGTTTATGGAGGTATACCCCAAAACCGGACGACACCATCAAATACGGGCTACACTAGCCAGCCTCAACTGCCCAATCAAAGGCGACATCAAATACGGAGCAAAGCGCACCAACGACAATGCGTCCATTCACTTGCATGCCCGTAAAATCGAGTTTATGCACCCGGTCAAGAAAACACCTGTTTGCATTGTAGCTCCACCTCCCGACGATGCTCTGTGGAATGAGTTTCTTCAGGTTTCATTTGCGCAAACAACTGCCTCCTGAATTATTCGCCGAAAGATGTAAAAGCGTGAATCATACACGCTTGAATGTTGATAAAGGGACTGAAATCAGGCATTTAATTTTTTTTCATTACCCATGGTTAATTAGATTTGCGCCTTGACAAAATCAAGAAACCAAATCAATTAAACCGCATGAAAAATAACGGCTTATATTTTCTGACAGCTGTGATTTGCGCAGCCTTCATCGCAGGATGTGCTAATCTAAAGACGATGGAGAAAGCTATGCAGTCGATGGGCATGAAGTCAAACCCTGATCCGCTGGAAGTGCACGGCGACACTGTTTCGGTAGCCATCACCGGCAAATTCCCTGCGAAGAGCTTCCCGAAGAAAGCAAGCATAGAGGCTGTTCCTGTGTTCGTTCATAGCGGCAAAGAGACTCGCTTCAAAACAGCCTATTACCAAGGCGAACAAGCAGTAGGCAATGGTATTCCCGTTCCATTCAAGGCCGAAAAAGCTTTTACATACAGCGATCGAGTGGCTTACACACCTGAAATGGCCAGCGGCAAACTAGAATTACGCATCCATGGCCGTCAAGGAAGCAAAGAAGCTGATCTCCCTGCTCTCGTTCTGGCTCAAGGTATTATAACAACTCCTTATCTTGTTAAGAATGATGATAAGTGCATCTGGAGCAAAGATCAATTTGTGCGCACACTGAGCTACACCAACGATAGCACACAAATCAATTTCGATTACAACTCGTCAAACCTAAAGCCTGCAGAATTGAAGCAAGCCGATATGATGAGCCTAGGCAACTGGATGAACAAAGCCGCCTCTAATCCTGCAATGGTTATCAAGAAAATTGAATTCACTTCATATGCCTCACCTGAGGGTGAAATGCTGTTGAACGACAACCTCGCGACTGAGCGTGCCGAAGCAGGTAAGAAGGCTTTCATGGATTTGGCTAAGAAGATGAAACTCACCAACGCGCCGGAAAGCCTTTTCGCTATGACACCAAAAGGTGAAGACTGGGAAGGTTTCAGAGCAGCAATGGAAGCATCGAACATCGAAGACCGCAACATCATCATCAATGTTCTGAAGATGACAACCGATCTTCAACAGCGTGAACAGGAAATAAAAAACATCTCTAAGACCTATACCGAGATCCAGAAAGACATCTTCCCTGGCTTGCGTCGTTGCCGTATTCTAATCAATTACGACCTTCAAGGATATAGCGACGAAGAGCTTGTTCAATTAGGAACAAACAACCCGGCTCAATTGAAATATGAAGAATTAATGCGCGCCGGTTCCTTGGTTGATGATTTAGGCAAAAAGGCTTCTATCTACCAAGCAGCTTGTGCTCTCTCCAATGCTGATTATCGCGCTTTCAACAACCTCGGCTGTGTATACTACATGCAAAACAAAATGGCCGATGCCAAGACAAACTGGAGCAAAGCATACAGCATGAAGAAGTGCCCAGAAACAGCTAACAACATGGGTATCGTAACCCGTGTGAGTGGTGATCGCAAAAATGCCATGACTTACTTCAACGAAGCCGGATCAGCCGCTGAAACCAATTACAACAAGGGTATAATCGAAATTCAGAATGGTAATTACTCAGGTGCTATCAGCAAGATGGGTTCATACAAAACGTTCAATTCTGCATTGGCGAAGCTCCTCAACAAGGATGCGGGCACTGCGAAAGCGGATATGGACGCTAGCGGAGATAGTTCTGCTATGGCCGATTACTTGCGCGCAATTATCTGCGCACGCAGCGGTGATGGAACAGGCGTAGGCACCAACCTTCGCAATGCAGTTCAAAAAGATGCAACTCTCGGCGAGAAAGCGAAGAGTGATCTTGAGTTCCGTAACCACAAGGATCAGACGAATTTCTAAAATTCAATAATTCCAAAAAGAACCGCCACTTCGGCGGTTTTTTTTTGCCCAACTTTCAACCCGCAACTTTCAACCTTCAACTTTCAACCCTCACTCCCTACCTTCGCACAATGAGTTTAATTGACGCAAACGCGCTTTCAGACAGCACTCTTCTCGGTGCTTTAGGCATTGAATTTACGCTTATCGCAACTGGGCATATCGAAGCCACCATGCCTGTCGACCATCGCACCCAACAGCCCTATGGACTGTTGCACGGAGGTGCAAGTGCGGCACTTGCTGAAACGCTCGGCAGTTATGGCTCGCACCTCATTGCGCATGAAAACGGTGGGATAGCCGTGGGCGTTGAGTTGAACATCAATCATGTGAAATCCAAGCGCAGCGGAACCGTCACAGGCATTGCCAAAATTTTACATCAGGGACGCTCCATTCATATCTGGAACATCGACATCGTGGATGAAGAAAAACAGCTCATCGCCTCCAGTCGATTAACCGTTATGGTGAAAGAGAAAAAAGGATGAATATCGAAAGCGCCATAGCGAAGAATGAATTCTTTGCAATCCTTGTTTTGCCGCTGGAATTCGATGCAAGGCGCTCCCCTATTTCATTTCGGTATACGAATGGTCGCTTCGTTGATTCAATCCAGTCGACCGAGTTAAGCATTGCACCTTTCCATGCGTATGCGAACAATAGCGCGCAAGAGGAGACACCACGCGAAGTTCATGCACTCACCATACAATCGGCGCTGCAAGCCATTGAACGTGGCGAGCTCGAGAAAGTCGTCGTGAGTTGCATCAAGCATGCGCCACGAAAAAATCAATCACCTGACTCCATCTTTCATCGTCTTACCGAGCACTATCCAAACACGCTGGTTTATGCGCTGCACCATCCCGAATTTGGAACGTGGATCGGAGCAACACCCGAACTACTGTTGCACAAAACAGGGAGCCATTTTCATACGGTGAGTTTAGCAGGCACACAAGCGTATTCAGATACGCGAGCCATTTCCTGGAATGATAAACTCCGCCGCGAACAATCGCTGGTCACCGACTTCATCGTGCAGACCATCACGCAATGGGGTGCCACCGATATCGACCTCAATGGGCCATTCACGGCGCAAGCCGGACCGCTGGCACATTTGAAAACAGATATTCGCTTTTCAGGAACGAGCGACGCTAAACAGTTGATTGCTGAACTGCAGCCAACGCCTGCCGTTTGCGGTCTTCCGCGACAAGCAGCATTGAATTTCTTGAACGCACACTCAACCACTCAGCGCAGACTTTATGCAGGAACCATCGGCTTGAAATTTAACTCACGAGATGAATTGCATTTTGTAAATCTGCGTTGCATGCAAGTGTTCGATGACCATTTCGAATTGCATGTCGGCGGCGGAATTGTCGCAGGTTCTTCACCCGAAGAAGAATGGCAGGAAACTGAAATGAAGGCGGATGTGCTTCGTCGATTCTTGCAATAAAAAAAGCCCCGCATGCATGCGAGGCCTTTTCAACTCTTTTCGTTCGTATTACTTGACGATAAGAGTAACGCCTCCCAATCCGAGCACTTCCATGCGATACATGCCCGGTGACCACCCTGTCAAATCCAATTGCTGTGCACCGCTGGCAGATGCATTGGCATGCACCAACTGACCGCTTGCATTAAAGATGCGCACACCGCGGAATCCATTCGGTATTGTGAAGTTCACCATTGCATGGGTAGGATTCGGATACGCCTGCATGCGATCAGTGGAAGCTTCTTCTACACTTCCGATAACCCATATAATTTCATTGCTGAGAGAAGTACAACCAAACTCGTTCGTCGTAATAACGTAATAAGCACCGGCTTCCATGGGTATGAATTCCTGTTCATTCCAACCAATCGATTGACCACCGACTAGCCAATCCCAAGACTGTCCGTTGGGAGCGACTAAGATTCCGAAATTATTTACGGCCGCTGTATCAGGCACAGGCCATACTTCCACATTCAGCGTATCAAGGACATTGCAGAAAGGGTTGGTTCGATTCAACACGATAGTATAATTGCCGGAAGCATCGGCAGGAAACTCGTACATGATTTCATTGCCCACTTCGGTTCCATCTATATACCATGCATACGATTCTGTGTAGTCCAACTCCGGGAAGATATTCAGCAGAACTGACTGCCCTTCGCATGTTCCGTTTACTCCGTTTGGATCCGGAATTAAATCGCACGAGAAAATGGTGTGTGAGTAAGTATTGGTAATGACCGGTTCGTTGTCATCGAAGTAAATAGCAGCTGTGTTGTTGATGACGTTTAAAGGCAACAGCGAATCAAAAGATCGAATTCGATACACCACCCATCCATGCGAATTCGCTTCATCATGCACGCTATCGGGCAGCATGATATTATCGAAAAGAAACTGCACCATTCCATCGGGAGTTACGATGGTGCTATACGAATGCGAAGCGGCAATCGGGTTAAATGAATTCAAATTGAGTTTCGATAAATCGAGTTGGTCTTCGATACGAACATTGAATGCAGGAGCATTACCGGTGTTTTGAAAACGAATGCGGTACTCGATTTCTTCGCCGGCAGTAATGAAATGCTGTTCGGTCCACCCGGCAGGAGTTGCCTGTTTATCGTTGGGGTCGTAGCTGCAGGTAACCGTCGGATTAATCGTCCAAACGTTGTCGTAGAATTCCGCTCCTAAAGCATCCAACAGCGTAAGTGCAAAGGAGAAAGGAAACGACTGACCCGTGGTTGCAGCACCCGGTCCGTTGATATGCAACTGATAGTAATACAACGAACCGGCCGGCTGATTGTCGATGGTCCACGTAAGTGTACCGGGCGATGTTTGGGTTGGTGCTTCAACGGTTACACCCGTGCCTGCCCACGGTGCCTCGGTATACGTCAACGATGCATCGAATGTCATAACGAAGGTTCCATTCAACGGTAAATTACCATTGTTGTAGATATAAATTCCGGGATTGAATCCGGCGACACAATGAATGGTGCTATTCTCCCAAATGCTCACTCCGCTTACCTGCGCCATCGTTTGGCTTGCCGGTATCAGAGGTAGTTTTAATCCGTTGCACGTTGGAAGAGTAACTGTGAGTTCGTTATCTGCATTCAACATCCAATGCCCATTCGGATCTTCGAATGAAATGGTGTACGTCGCTTGCGGAACGTTGGGCAATACAAATTGGCCGCTGGCATCGGGATAAATAAGCACGCCGAGTTCTTCAATAGTGATAACACCGATGTTGCTCAGCACCGGCTCGGCCGGTTGAGCGGTTTGCTGGATGCCATCTCCATTCACGTCGTGGAAAACTACACCATTGATGTTACTTCCATAAATACAGGAGCCATTGTCGCACGTTGCCCACTGCTGGTAGTTACATGCGCCTATATCCATGCAACCGGAGTATCCGCAAGAGCCATCGGGAATGAGCGCTTCCGGATCATAGTTGCAAGAAGTGTTGATGGTGCAACCACAAAGCGGAGCGATGGGTTCATTCGTCAACATCACGACTGCCTGCACAGGAACCCACGTGGTCCACATGGTCAAGAACTTGATGAAATAGGTTGTGTTGGGTTGAATCGCCACAGAATCGGCCAAATCAAAACAGGGTGAAGTATCAGCACCGGTCGATGAATTCGAATCATAACTCTGACAGTATACGAGTTCAGCCCCGGCGCAACTTCCATTTGCATCGGCCTGAAACACTTGAATTGCATTAGGCGGATTGAAGCCCCCCGCTCCACCGGTGTTCGCATCATAACCACTGTAGAAAGCAATATTGGCATGAGAGAAATTCTCCGAGTTGAAACTGTACCAACCGCTCTGGAAGAAGCTCAGTCCATTGCTGCATGCAGGTTCATCGAAATTGAAGGTACACAACGTATCGTTGAGTATTACACCATTTTCAAGCGGTTGTGCTGTTTCGCAGGTTGCATTTTCGGTTTGTGCACCTTGAATTGTAAAGCTCGTGCTGCCTTCACAGCTATTGGCATCCACGGCCGTGAGCACGTAGGTACCGGGCACGTCAAAACAATTCCAAGTACCGGGCGAAATAACTTGTCCATTGCTGACCAAATACGCATAGGGTGGAGTTCCACCCGTGGCCGCGAACTGGGCGAGACAGGATGGCTGGCCGCAGTTATTGAGACCGACCGAGGCAGTAACTACGATTGGTTGCGGAAAGTTGATAGCAGACTGACAGCTCATGGTCTGCGCTTGAACAGCTCCAAGATCATCGACAACGTTCAGCTGCAAGCATACTTGAACGTAGGGATAAGTATTTAACGGAATGGTATATTGTTCGAAGGTTGTTCCCGAAATGGCCTCGCCTGTAGAAGTGAGTTCCGGTATAGCCGTCTGCGAGCCATTCGCATCCTGAACGTATGCCATCCATGTATACTGAAACATATATCCAAACGGACAATCGGAGGTGGCATAGCCCATAAAAGTGAGTTGCTGATCTGAGCAGTTAACAGGTAACTGATTAATCGTAATAGCTGCGTTGCATTGCGCAAATACGCTAATGTCGATTAAGGCAATGAAAGCAAAGAAGAGAAGTGATTTTGTCATGGGTTAAGGGGTTAAAGCGGAGATAAATTTAAGTCAATTCCGGGTTGGGAAAGGTTGCATCGAGGGACGAAGGGCGAAGGGCGAGTGGGGAGTAATATGAAAGAAAGGAGAATGGAGAATGGAGAACACGCAGGACCCGATCCACAATCCGTAATCTGTAATCCGTAATCCCCTCGTCCTCCTCAATCCCCCTGCGTTCTCTTCATTTTTTACTATATTCGCGCCCCGAATGCCCAAGCGGCATTCTTTAACCAACACGAAACCAATTATATCACATCAATGGATAGTTTGATTTACATCGTTCCGGCCCTCGGAGTTTTGGGCCTCATCGTTATGGCCATTAAGTCGGCCTGGGTTAGCAAGCAAGACGCGGGTAACGACCGCATGAAAGAGATTGCCGGCTATGTTGCAGAAGGTGCCATGGCGTTCCTGAAAGCAGAGTATAAGATCCTCGCCATATTCGTAGTGATTGCGGGCGCTGCCTTGGGCGTGCTTTCGCAAATGGTTGCTACTTCACACTGGCTCATCGTAATCGCCTTTGTGATTGGTGCTGTATTCAGCGCACTGGCCGGTTTCTTCGGTATGCGCATCGCCACCAAAGCAAACGTGCGTACAACAGAAGCTGCACGTACCTCGCTTTCCAAAGCATTGAAAGTTTCATTCACAGGTGGAACCGTGATGGGTCTGGGTGTTGCCGGTTTGGCTGTTCTCGGATTGAGCATGCTGTTCATTCTGTTCTTCATGTACTTCATGCAGGGCTCTTTCGCCAACGGCGGAGTTGAGGCCATGACGCAAGTATTGGAAGTTCTCGCCGGATTCTCGGTAGGTGCTGAAAGTATCGCCCTCTTCGCACGCGTTGGCGGTGGTATTTACACTAAAGCTGCCGACGTAGGCGCTGACCTCGTGGGTAAAGTAGAAGCCGGTATTCCGGAAGACGATCCACGCAACCCTGCTACCATCGCCGATAACGTAGGTGATAACGTGGGTGACGTAGCCGGTATGGGCGCCGACTTGTTCGGTTCTTATGTAGCAACGGTTCTCGCTTCAATGGTGTTGGGTAACTACGTGATTCGCGACTTCATGGAAGCCAACAACGGCTCATTCGAT
>JAIYBR010000217.1 GCA_027488435.1 Flavobacteriales bacterium | reverse complement strand
ACGGTGCGACGACTCAGTACGATAACCAGGGGTATCAGTCATTCACGTGGACAGGAACCGGTAATATGACGAATGGTGCTATGAATGCCAAGCTGTATGAACAGCACGGCGAGATGATTGATTCGATATCTACGAGTTCGGTCAATGGGAATGTTTGGCCTTATATCTCTATTGGTTCGCGGGAATTGCGAAATCCCAACGCCAATAATGCCCTTGGTGCTAATTGGTGTGCGAGTAATGGAATAACGCCCGGTGCGCAGAACGGTTGCTATACGGCGGTTATCACCGGTTGCCAAGATCCGAACGGCTACAACTATGAGCCCGCGGCAACCATCGCCGGGGTGTGCGATTATCCGAATGGAGCCACTACATGTGCTGCAGCTACACAGGTAGTTTGCAATCACCTGTATGAGGGCGATTTCGTTCAGAACAGTGTTCCCAACGATCCCGTGAACGCAGGTTTTACCTTCTGTGGTTTTGAATCGAATCGCAGCGCCGATTGGTATCGCATGACTGCGGAATCAGACGCACAGGTGCACATCGATTTGTGTTTTCCGGAAACGGAACTTCCTGTCGTGATACAAGTATTCATTGGTGAGTGCGGAGAGCTCTATTGCTATGCCAGCAGCAACAACTCGGTGTGCGATACTGCGGGTGTTGCCGGTCTTGATTTCTACGTGCAAGAAGGGGAGGACTACTTCATTCGCCTTTCCGCAGGGCCCGGATATGAATGGGGTGATTATCGTATGAACCTGACGTGCGATGTGATGGAGACGGGTTGTTTGGATCAAACTGCGTGTAATTATGATCCGCAGGCAATAGGTTTTATGGGCTGCGATTACCTGAGTTGCAAAGCGTGCACCGACCCGGCAGCACTCAACTTCGATGCTGACGCGACTATCGATGATGGCTCTTGCTACTATACTGCGCCTCGAGTTGTTATCAATGAATTGAATAGGAACAGTACGTATCAATTTCTCGAGCTCTACAACATGGAGAGTTATGATGTGGACATGACCGGTTGGAAGATCAACAATGGTTCTATGATTACGTTTCCCGCTGATGCGATTATTCCGGCTTATGGTTACGTGGTTGTAGGTGGTTTGCCAACTTCAACAGCACAGGAAAGTGTTCCCAATATCTTTTTGGACGTTTTCCCTTTGCCTTCCAACTACCTCATTAGCTCGAATACCTTTTTCTCCTTGCGCGATGCCAATCAGAATTTGATTGACAGTGTGAACGTTTCGACCGGTTTCCCCTGGAACTCTTCGAATCCATCGCGTTCAACCGAGTTGATTAACCCGTCGCTCGATAATAGTTACGTCACCAATTGGCTGGCTACGGTGAATCCCAATCAGTATTTGGCCAACACCAGCGGTTTCCAGAATACGCGTTTTGATCCGTTGGGGTTGACGTGCCAAGACAGTTCAGCGTGCAACTTCGATCCGTTCATCGAAAGCGCTCCTTTCAATTGTGATTACACGTGTTTCTGGCCCGACCAAACACTCGACAACGACGCGAGCAATGCACCGGTTGTGCTCAACGATGGTTCTACGTTGCGCATCTATCGCGCCGAAATGGTGAGTGGTAATTCGATGCCGCAAACGCAATGTGCTCCCGGATTTCACGACGCATGGTTTGAGTTGAATACACGCGATTATGACACGGTACAAGTCGTATTGAATTTCATCAATAACATGCCCGCTATCGGTTGTGATGTGTATCGACGTGTGAACGAATCGTTGATTCCGGAAACATGCTTTACGTTCAGCACATCATCGGTTTTGAAATTTCAGGACTATGTGAATTTTGCTCCCGATGTCGAGTACGTCTTTTCAATCTACATGCTTTCAAATTCGTGTACGAATTGTCCGTCTTCCGGAATCGATATTGTGGCAACTTTCTACAGCCGCAACTGCACCGACCCGCTGGCATGTAATTACAACCCTAACGCAGTCGTAGATGATGGCAGTTGCGAATTCGCGAGCTGCTATGGTTGCAATGATGAAGAGGCGTGCAACTATGCTGAGCAAGCCACCTTCAACGATGGTTCGTGTTGTTACAACCGCTGTGTAAACGTAACGATGACAACTTCGGAAGTGCCCGAGGATATGAGCTGGCAACTTCTTACTGCTGATTCTGTGTCGGTCGCTGCAGGCGGTTTTATAGCGAATCAACAGTTGTGTCTTGCGGATAGTTGTTACATCGTGGTGCTTTCTGATACGGCCTCGAATGGCTGGGGTAGCGGCACTTTTTCACTTGCTGATGAAGTGGGATTTTTAGCGCAAGACAGCACCGTGGCCGATAGTGTGGATGTAGTCTTTAATGTTTGTTTGAATGTGATACCTCCAGTGATGGGTTGCATGGATGCAGCTGCGTGCAACTACAATCCCGATGCAGAGGAAGATGACGGAAGTTGCGCAACGGCTTGCGGTGGTTGCACCGTCGATTGGGCGATGAATTATGATGCGCAGGCAACATTCAACGATGGAAGTTGCCTCTTCCCGCCCGGCGAAGGAACTACGTGTGCTTCGCCGATTCAACTATTCTGCGCAGGTCCGTCATTCATCTTTTCTTCGGAAGAAGTGCCAAACGACAATTTCGAAGCAGGACTCACAGCACTGAACTGCATTGAAATGGAAGCCTACATTGGTTGGGGTCAGTATTGGTTTATCTACACCGATACGGTTTCGAAGCGTGTCACGGTGACCATTAATCAGGCGGTCAACACGTGTCTTGGTTTTTCTCGATATGTGCATGTGTTCAGGGGTACGTGTGGAGATTTTACATGTGAGCCCTACGATTACTCGCACCCGTATACCTTCGATGCGCTTGCCGGTGAGACGTATTATATCAGAGCCACAATCGATCCCGGTTTGTCGTCGTGTATTCTTTCGGGGCAAATTCACATCAATTGCTTTCCAATTGAAGATGGTTGTATGGATGAAGTGGCGTGCAATTACAATGCGAATGCTATCATTGATGATGGTGCGTGTGATTACAGCTGTTTGTATGGTTGCATGAGCAGTGCCGCATGCAACTTCGATCCCGATGCTATCTATGATGACGGAAGCTGCTACTTCAATTGCATTTACGGTTGCATCGATAGCACTGCTTGTAATTATCTGGCGGATGCGAATACCGATGATGGCTCATGCATTTTCTTGTCGTTGTGTATCGCGGGATGCATGGATGTGAACGCTTGTAATTTCTCGGAATCGGCTACGTTTGATGATGCCTCGTGCAATTATGATTGTCTGTTTGGTTGCATGGAGTTGGGTGCATGTAATTACAACTACCTGGCTATTTTTAATACGTTCGGTTGCGACTATACGTGCTTCGCAAATGGCTGCACCGATGCCGCTGCGTGCAACTACAATGAGTATGCAGTGACCGATGACGGCAGTTGTTTGTATGCCGATTGCTTGCCAGGTTGCACACAAGCCGGTGCATGCAACTACAACCCGCTTGCAACCGCCGAAGATTTCAGTTGTGTGTATGGCTGTGTTGCCGGTTGCACGCTGGAGGGCGCATGCAATTACA
This sequence comes from Flavobacteriales bacterium, assembly GCA_027488435.1. Lineage (GTDB taxonomy): Bacteria > Bacteroidota > Bacteroidia > Flavobacteriales_D > Sanyastnellaceae > JAIBBG01. Next base: position 4,678 of record JAIYBR010000217.1, on the reverse strand, counting down.
ATCCCATTGTTGATTTCGACAACGGTTCATGCGTGATGCCGGGCTGCATGCTTTCCAACGCATTGAATTACGATCCTGCGGCCACCTGCGAGGCCCCTTGCTATTACGACTGCGTGGCCGACCTCGACGGAAATGGCGCCATGGACATGGCCGATTTTCTTCAGATGCTTGATCAGTTTGGATGCGTGGGTGATTGCGAACCCTTCGATCTCGACAACGATGGAGTGTTGGGTGCAATCGATTTGCAGATCTTCACTTCGTTCTTCGGAGTGTTGTGCGATTGATGCCTCAAAAACGCTGAAGAGCGGAATTTAGAAATTAACTTGCGCCCGTATTGTTGTGATACGGGCGCTTTCGTTTTCACAGCACAATCCTTTAAGTATGAAGATTAGTTTCAATTGGCTGAAAAGCTATATACACACCTCGCTCGATGTGCAGCAGGTGGCCGACGTGCTTACCTCCATTGGTCTTGAAGTGGAATCGGTTGAACGTGTGGAGAAAGTGCCGGGCGGTTTGGCCGGTGTGGTGGTTGGTCATGTAGTGGAGTGCGGCAAGCACCCCGATGCCGATCGATTGAGCTTAACGAAAGTGGATGTTGGCGGCGCAGAGCCTTTGTCTATCGTTTGTGGCGCACCGAATGTGGCACAAGGACAAAAGGTCTTGGTCGCAACCATCGGCGCGAAATTGTATCCAACCGAAGGCGAGCCATTCGTCATTAAGAAAGGAAAAATTCGTGGGGCAGAATCGCATGGAATGATATGCGCCGAAGATGAGTTAGGTCTTGGTAAAAGCCATGCCGGCATTATGGTGCTGGATGAATCGGCAGTGCCCGGAACACCTGCAGCCGATATGCTCGGATTGAGCGACGATTTCTGTCTGGAAATAGGACTAACGCCCAACCGCACCGATGCCTTTTCGCATTTCGGTGTAGCGCGCGATTTGTATGCGGCATTGCGCAATGCGGAAGTGCCGGTAGAGGCGGCGATAGCAAAACCGGAAGTGATGGCCATTGATAAAAGCGAACAGTCGACGATGAACGTGTCGGTTGAACATGCCGAAGCATGTCCACGCTATGCAGGTGTGCTATTGAAAGGTGTCAAGGTAGGCCCATCGCCTTCGTGGTTGCAGGAACGCTTGCAAGCCATTGGTCAGCGTTGCATCAACAACATTGTCGACATCACCAATTTCATTCAGCATGAAGTGGGACAACCCATGCACGCATTCGATGCGGCGCGCATTGCGGGAAGTCATGTGCGAGTGCGCATGGCCGGCGAAGGTGAAAAGATAACGACCCTCGATGGAGTGGAGCGCACCCTGAGCGATCAGGATTTGGTAATTGCCGATGAAGAGAAGGCCATGTGCATAGCGGGTGTTCTCGGTGGTTCGGAGAGTGGTGTCAGCGAGCAAACGGTGGATGTCTTTTTGGAAAGCGCTTATTTCCACCCGGTGTTTGTGCGCAAAACAGCGAAGCGTCAGGGCATTCACAGCGACTCCAGTTTTCGATTCGAACGCGGTTGCGATCCGCACCAGGTCATCTGGGCGTTGCAACGCGCTGTGCAGCTCATTCGCCAAGAAGCAGGTGGCGAAGTCGCTTCGCAGGTGTTCGATATCCGCGACGATTTTCAGGTTGCACACAAGGTCGATTTCAACTGGAAGCGCAGCCTGCGTTTGATAGGCAAAGACATACCGAAAGAAACGGTAAAGCAGATTTTGACCGACTTGGAAATCTGCATCACGGCAGAAACCGAAGAAGGCCTTCAACTCGAAGTGCCTCTCTACCGCACCGATGTGCAGCGCGAGGCCGATGTGGTGGAAGAGATTCTACGCATCTACGGCTACAACCGCGTTGAAATTCCGACGCGCATGCAGTCTTCGCTTAGCCACCACGCACAACCCGATGCAGAGCAGTTGCAGCATAAGGTTTCAGACATGTTGGTGTCGCTTGGCTTTCACGAAACGCAATCAATGAGTTTGTCGGGCGCGCGTTTTTTGAGTTTGAATGAAGCGATGGCATCCACTGCGGTCGAAATTCTCAATCCGCTTAGTGGCGACTTGGCCATCATGCGCCAGTCGCTTGCCTATGGCGCGATGCAAGCGGTCGAGTTGAATCAGAATCACCGCAATGCCGATTTGCGTTTGTTTGAATTCGGCAAGGTGTATCACAAATACGCGAGTGGTTTTCATGAAGAACGCCGTGTTTCGATAACCGTAACAGGAAGAAGAAATCCGGAAAGCTGGAGTACATCATCTGATAAAGTTTCATTTGTCGATTTGCGCGCAGCGGTCGATGCGTTGTGTGCCGCGATGGGAATTCGCGGGGTTCAATACAAAGCAGGTGAGCACGCATTTTTTGCCGAATCGATTGAGTTGTCGCAAGGCAAACAATCGCTCGGTTATGTGGGAAATGTGCACGCCTCGTTGCTCAAGACGTTTGATGTCAAGCAAGAGGTGTGGTATGCCGAGTTGAATTGGGATGCACTCTTGAAGGCAGTGCCCGCGAGTAAAGTTTCGTACCGACAGCCCGAGAAATTCCCCGCCGTTCGCCGCGATTTGTCGTTGCTGATTGATAAGGCCGTGCGCTATGCCGACATTGAAAAAGTCGCTTTCGAAACCGAGCGTAAGTTGTTGCGCGAAGTCAATTTGTTTGACGTGTACGAAGGCAAAAATCTGGACGCCGGCAAAAAGTCGTACGCCGTTTCGTTCACGATGCAAGACTCCGGCAAGACCATGACCGATCAGCAAGTGGATCAGATTATGACGCGCATACAAGCGGCGCTGGCGGAGAAGCTGGGGGCGAGTTTGAGGTGAGTGCAGAGTGGCGAGTGGCGAGTGGCGAATGGCGAGTGATGAGTGGCGTCTCTGTAATCCTGCAATCCTCTCTCTGCGCTCTCTGCGCCTTTGCGGTTAAGAAAAATTGAAAGTTGAAAGTTGGCGCCCCCTACAATCCTACAATCCTATTATCCTACAATCCTATTATCCTCCAAAACATAATACATTTGACTCACCCAAAATTCCCCTCATTCAAACAACCATTCTTACAACGAACAAAATGAAAAACACATTCCTCCTTCTGGCCGCCACGGTTATGTGCATGTTGAGCCACGCTCAGAGTCTAGCTCCTCAGTCGGTGAATAGCGGGGCGACGAACATGTCGCAGTCCAACGGCTCGTTGAGTTTTACGGTGGGTGAGGTGGTGTTGCTGACGCAAACCGACGCCGCAGGCAATTCGCTGAGCAGTGGGTTTACCAGTGGTGCAACTCTTTCGACGATAGCCGTGCAAGAGACCGATGCCCGCGTGCTCGATGTGCGTGTTTATCCGAACCCTACCACCGAGTTGGTGAACATTCAGCTCAACCATACTGCGCTTGAGCAGGTGCGGGTGGTTGTTACCGATTTGCAAGGCAAAGAAGTGTACAGCGGCACGTATGCCGGCATCACCAATGTGATTGGCATTAATACCGGCGCGTATTCCACAGGCACGTATTTGCTTTCGTTGCAAAGCATGAAGGGCCAGGTGCTTGGTACGTATCAAATCGTAAAGCAGTAAATAAGAGAATCATTTTCCATCATGAAAAGAATAAGTCTACTCCTCGTTTTTTGTGTTGTACTTCTTGCCATAGCACACGCGCAAGTACCCCCAAACGCTTTTAACTACAGCGCCGTGGCGCGCAATGCGGCGGGCGATCCTATTGCGACGTCTACCATCGGCATCCAGGTTACCATTTTAAAAACATCGCCCACGGGCGCATCGCAATACAGCGAAAACCATTTTGTGAATACCGACGCGTTTGGCTTGTTCAATTTGGTAATTGGAGCAGGAGCAGTGCAAAGCGGCAACATGGCCACCATCGACTGGAGCAACGACACCTACTACTTGAAAGTGGGCATGGACGCCAATGGCGGCTCCAGCTTCGTGACCATGGGCACTACGCAGCTCTTGAGCGTGCCTTATGCTTTGTATGCGAAGACAGCAGGCTCTGTGAGTGTCTCCGGTGGCGGCGGCAATTTCACCCATTACATCGGTGAGGAGTTTGGCGGCGGTGTTATTTTCCATTTGTGGAAGGACGCCACGGGCGTAGAACACGGGTTGATTGTCGATAAGGTGGACCTCAGCACGGCTCAGGAATGGAGCAATGTGTGGGATGTTGAAATTGGCCCAGCAGCGCAAAGCTCGTGGGATGGCCTGAGTAACAGCAACGCCATTGTGGGCCAGGCGGGTCACACAAGCAGTGCGGCGGCGTTGTGCTTAAACTCTACCAACGGCGGCTATAGCGACTGGTATTTGCCGGCTATCGATGAGCTGGAAAGATTATACACCAATCGCCTGGAAGTGAACGCGACCTTACGCGGAATTAGTGGTGCAAGCGAATTAAAAAGATATGATAGTGCTACGCAAAACTACGTCTACTACTGGAGTAGCGCGGAGTACGCCAATACCAGCGCGTGGATATTCGGCTTCGTCAATGGGAACGCCTACTACGGCCTCAATAAGCACACCACGTACTACGTGCGTGCTGTTCGGGCTTTTTAACTATTCAACTATTTAACTATTTAATTCGAACCGCGAAGCGGTCGATTTTTTTTAGCTGTGGCACTAAAATTCAGAGGTTCGGTGAGCGAAGCAAAGTGCGCCTGATTGAATACGAGGGCAAAACAAAATACATGGATGATTGGAGGT
>JAIYBR010000071.1 GCA_027488435.1 Flavobacteriales bacterium | reverse complement strand
TACAAACTTAATCTAATAAATAAATTACATAACGCAGCCGAGAAACATTTTCCGGAAACAGCAAACTAGTCGATAACTCCCGTATTTTGCATTCCTTGTATGAGTTATTCAAGCCAACATTGCTGGATCGACAACGATACTGCTGTACATATGATGTCTAAACAATTGCAATCATGCGGACATCTTACCATCGACACCGAGTACGATAGTTTTAAACGCAGCTATGGCTTTAAAGCTTTACTGATACAAGTATTTGACGGCAACACAGTATTCATCATCGACCCGTTGAGCAGTATCTCCTTGCAACCACTATGGTCAATAATTGAAGATGAAAACATACAGAAAATACTATATTCAGGAAGTGAAGACATTGCGCTATTAAAGGCTATGGGGTGTTCTATTCGCAATGTATTTGATGTGCAGATTGCGGCCACGCTCTGCAACCATCCTGCTCGCAACTTGGGCGGACTTATCGAAACGGAAACGGGTATAACCCTCGATAAAAGCCAACAGCAATCAGACTGGAGCAAACGCCCGCTTTCGGAAGCACAGCTCAGCTACGCGGCAAATGACGTAGTGTTTTTACCTCAGATAGCAGACAAGCTCACACACCAGGTGGCAGAACGCGGATTACTCCATGTGCTTCAAACCGAAAACGAAGCACTGGAGGCCATAGAAGAACGATCGCATGTTCCTAGACTCAAGCCTTATCACTTTCGTTTGCACAGCGATGCTTTTTGCGAATCGTTGCTAAAGCTATTGCAATGGCGCGACCGAACGGCTGAGGCCTTCGACTTGCCTCCTGTTCACATCGTTGATTTAATTCCACTGGAAAAAGCCCTTCAATTCAAAAATGAATTTTTAAGTACAGGTGAATTCCAAGGCTTTCACTACAAAATAAAAAAAGACTCTCAGCATCGAAAAGAAGTAGAAGAAATTGTGAGAAGCTACGACCCCAGCAACCTCGAGCGTAAGCGCGAACGCAAGCCTCGTCCGCTTTCCTATACCAAAGAAGAGACAGAGCAAATCATTCAAGAGAAATGCTCCCCTTTTAAGCAAATGGCCGTTGAACGTTATGGTGAGCTTACCGGCGAATATCTTATCCGTGGTTTAAAGAAATTGATAACTACACCGGAGCCCGATTTGAGCGAATTGAAACCATACCAGCACGAACTCTACAATTGCATGTTGCATTGCAAGCCTTTGCCTTGGTAAAGGCATGTATTAATTCAAGTAACCAGTAGGGAAAGACATTATGACGTTTCAATTAGCACACATTTCATTAATCATTGATGACTACGATCGTGCCATCGACTATTATACTCAAACACTCGGCTTTGCTCTGACGGAAGACAAAACTATGTCTTCTACTAAACGCTGGGTACTTGTAACTCCAGCCGGTAGCTCATGTTCGCTTTTGCTTGCCAAAGCCGCCGATGCCGAGCAAATCAGCCGTATTGGCAATCAAACAGGCGGCAGGGTATTCCTATTCCTGCATACCGATAATTTTGATGAATACTATGCCCGGCTTAAAGCTAGCCAGGTTGAGTTTATAAAAAGTGTCTCTGAAGAGCCACATGGCAAAGTGGCGGTATTCCGTGATTTCTATGGAAATTTATGGGATCTTATCGAACCAAAAACTCACTGAAATATCATTTAAAATTGAACGACATTCATGAGCAGGCCCATCCTAAATCCTCAAGTTGATGCCTATTTCGCTCAAGGGTGCGGGCGTTGTTCCCTATTCAATACGCCGCAATGCCGCGTTCACCTTTGGCAAGAAGAAATGCAAACCTTGCGAAGCTACCTTCTGGAAGCAGGTCTCACCGAAGAGCGGAAATGGGGCAATCCCTGTTATACTCTCAAGGGTAAAAATGTAGTGATGCTCGGGGCTCTTAAAGAATACTGTTCACTCGGTTTTTTTAAAGGTTCACTTCTCCATGACCCGAAAGGACTGCTTGTCGCTGCCGGAGAAAACTCACAAGCCTCGCGCCAGCTTCGCTACACCTCTGTCAAAGACATTCTGCGCGACAAAAAGCACATTGCAGCTATAATAGGTGAAGCAATTAAAGCCGAACAGGAAGGACGAAAAGTCGTCTTCAAATCGGCAAACGAATTTCCAATGCCCGATGAACTCAAGAAGAAATTCGAGGACGATCCCGCATTTGAAAAAGCTTTCCACGCTCTGACTCCCGGCAGACAACGGGGCTACCTCCTCCATTTCGCTGAACCAAAGCAATCGGCAACTCGGGTATCGCGTATCAACAAATATGAAGGGCATATACTGCGCGGTGAAGGTTTACACGATGCTTACAAGAAAGCGAAGTAGTTTCCATCTCAAGCTTACTTTCTAATTATACTTGCAGAGCGGCCAGCATTATTGTCCGCACTTTTATAATGACCTTCAAAACTGAACAAGAACAATTCTGGGCCGGAACATTCGGCGTTGATTATATCGAGCGCAATAAAAGTGCGGAATACCTGGCCTCTAATCTGAACTTCTTCTCTAAGGCACTTCAGCGAATTGGACAACCTAAATCAATCCTCGAGTTCGGAGCAAACATTGGCATGAACCTGCGCGCAATTCGTTTGCTCTTTCCTTCCATACAAACGAAGGCAATCGAAATAAATCCGACCGCTGCCGCAGAACTGAAGTCATGGATGGGTGAAGACAATGTATTCGAAGGATCTATTTTCGATTACAATCTGTCTCAACAAGTGGATGTGGCGCTTATAAAAGGCGTGCTCATTCACATCAATCCGGATATGCTGCAAACCGTATATGAGAAGCTTTACACAGCAAGTAAACAGTATATCTTGATTTGCGAATATTATAATCCGTCGCCGGTTACCATTCCTTACCGCGGTCACAACGACCGACTCTTCAAGCGCGACTTCGCCGGAGAAATGCTCGAGAAATACACCGACCTTCAACTTATCGATTACGGCTTTTGCTACAAACGCGACCCTGCGTTTCCACAAGATGATGTGACCTGGTTTTTATTAGAGAAGAAATAGGAGCAGCACTCCGACTGCACAGCTTTCAAATAACTATCGAGTGCTATTGCTGTGTCCGCCTTGGTAATTCTTGCCATACTTCGCCTTCATCTTGTCGGCGCGTGTCACTTTAATCGGGACCTTCTTGTTTTTGTCGAGCTTTTCATGAAAAGCACCTCCGCCTTCGAGTTTGGGGGCCTTGACCTTGATGGGCATAGGACCACGATCTAATTCATCGGGCAGTATGTCATTGCTCAACTCAACGCCAACTGGCCATTCGCAACGAGGAATTCGACTACCGATTAGTTGCTCTATGGCTTGAAGCGAATCTTGTTCATAGGGAGCAGACATCGATATAGCAACACCTGCGCGCTGTGCTCTTCCTGTTCTGCCGATGCGATGAACATAATCTTCAGGCGCTTCCGGCAAAATAAAATTGACTACGTGTGTTACACCTTCTACGTCGATGCCTCGCGCAAGCAAGTCGCTTGCAACCAGAATGCGACACTTACCGGCTGCGAAATCTTCGACAGTGCGCAAACGTTTATTGGCGTTCTTATTGGCGTGAATAACAGCAAGCTCGCCACCGAAATCATCATCGAGCATAAACTCCAATCGATCGGCCATGCGCTTACCACCCGCAAATACAAGTACACGACTCATCGATTCGTCGCTGTGCAGCAGGTGCTTCAACAAATTGAGTTTTGAATAGAAATTAGGAGCTTCATACAAGCGCTGTTCAATTCCTTCGGCGGTTGATCCTACCGCTGCTGCGTCGATGCGCACAACGCGCTGCATATAATTGGCGATGATGGTTTCAACATCCGCCGTCATGGTGGCCGAAAACATCAATGTTTGTCGCTTCTCGGGTAATACATCCATCAAATGCATCAGGTCTTTGCGAAAACCTAAATTGAGGAGTTGATCAACTTCATCAATCACGAGCTTTTTAACCTGCCTGGGATTAATCGTTCCTTGCAATAGTAAATCGTTGATGCGTCCCGGAGTTCCAATGACAACATCGGTTCCTTGCGCGATATCTGCTGCTTGGTTCTTAATGCTCGGGCCTCCATACACGCCCACCGCTCGCAGACTTGAATACTTCGCAAGGTGTGCGAAGGCTTCCTCAACTTGCACAACCAGTTCCTTGGTAGGAACGATTACCAGCATGCTTACAGTTTTCTTTTGCTGAAACTGCCACTGGCGAATGAGCGGCATGAAATAGGCGAAGGTCTTTCCTGTTCCTGTTTGCGCGATTCCCAGCACGTCATTGCCGGCCATAATAGGCGCAAAGGCTTGCTCTTGGATTGGAGTTGGCTCCGTGAAGCCCATATCACCGAGCGCGTTGCGAAGGGCGTTACTAAGATTTAACTGGTCAAATGAACTCACACGGCAAAAGTAAGGATTCCCATAAAAAAAGCCCGGTTGTAGAACCGGGCCTTTTCAAAGAATGTATTTTGTTGATCTTACTTGATCTTGATAATTCGAGTGGTGTGCATTCCGGTCTCTGTCTGAATGACCACATTATACACGCCATCAGCCAAGGCCGAAATATCAAGCGTTTGGTCATCGCCACCGCGCAATGAACGCTGCATCACAATGCGTCCGCTGTAGTCTGCAATGTTCACACTCACAACATCTTTAGCTACAACGTGGATGAGTGAATTTGCGGGGTTCGGATAAACCGCAACAACCGACTTATTCAATAACTCATCTACACCAACCGATGCATTCACTTGAATAGAATACTCAGAAGCACAGCCCAGTGCTGAGGTAGCAGTGAGAGTAGCATTGAAGATACCGGCTGTTGTGTATGTGTAAGTTGGGTTAGCATCGGAAGAAACACCTCCATCGCCAAAGCTCCAATCATAACTTGAAATTGTACCACTTGCAATGGTTGAGCTATTTGCAAAAGTCACAACCTCCGTAACTGAATCGTAGGTGTAAGTGAAAGACGCTACAGGCGAAGTAGAGACAAAAATTTCCGTTGGAACCTGATATGTGCAGCCATTAACTCCTGTCAATGTAAGCAATACAGGTGTCGCTCCTGGGGCTGTGATACTAGCAGAAACAGACTGACCTGAAGCTACAGTTCCATCACCAAATGACCAAGCATAATTCTGGATTGCATTTCCATTGAATGTGTCAGAGTAGCTGAACTCAATTGGAGCACCAACACAATATGGAGCTTCTGAACCTATCTGTATAGGATCCGGTAAAGTAGATCCATCGATGATCTCAAAGCCTGATACCTCTCCATTCAACCATGTATGCACACTGTCTAAATCTGTGCTGTAGACAACCTCACAGGCATTCAACAATTCAAATTTGAGGTGGGCGATAACGCCATTGGATGCAAGCGCCTCTGATGTATTTCGTGTGGCAATTAAACGAACATAATCATCGGATGAATTGAAATGAGATACCAACTCCATATCAGATGCAATCGCAAAAGCAGAATCGAACACTAGCTTGTTTTCGTTGAACTGCAATGCAATATCCAAAGAACGCACGTCGGCATTCACAAACTGGGCAATTACCGGAATTTCAACATAGCTTGAACCACCAACAGAAGTAATCACTGCTTGGCTCAAATCGATACGAATGCTATCCTCGCTGTTCACGGCATTCAAACCATAGCTACCATTTACATCACCGAGAAGAACCGCCTTGTAATTTTCTGTATCCCATTGCTGGCAAGTTGCGCTGGTCGGATCGAAGTTCGAAGCGGCAGTAGCAAGAGCAAATGGAACGGAAGGAACACGATTCGCTGAGAAACCAACCCCGTCATCAGCAGGGAATGTTGCAGAGATAGCGAAAGCAGCACTGCTCAGGCGATTCTCATCGATAAAAATCCAGTCCTTCGAAGGTTGGCCGGCCGTATTCCATGCCTGCTGGTACTCTCCAATCATCAATGTAGCTCGTTGATTCATTTGAGAAATATCACCGGCAGAAACAACACCATCGAGGTTCACGTCCATGGCAAGAATTTCCCAAATTGTCGGAGTGTATGTTCCGCTGAGAAGGGATTTGGTAATGAGCACGTCGGCACCATTTACAGTCGGTTGAATGGATGCTGCATCATTGATATCACGATCAATTACAACCTCCAATCCATTATTCAAATCATGCATGAAGCCTCCTCCTAGATCAACCTCTACTGCATCTTCAGTGACATTGATTGTACCTGCAGTAGCTCCCAATACTAGCGTTTGTGGTGTTGAAGCCGAAGTCGATTCATTCGCATTAAGCGCAGCGCCGGTGGCACCATGCAATACAATACCCGTGTAATACGAGTTTGGCTCTGAGTATATGTATGCGCTGCTTACATCTACTGATTGAGTGCCGGCAGTATAACTTTCTGTGAGCGAGGAAACTGTTACTTCTGTAGAATCTGAAGCACCTAAACCAGGTAAACGATTGAAGCGGATACAAATCAATTCTCCGTCACCTTCAAACTGAGTTCCTGCAGGAGCATTCCCGTTCAGTGTTATCATAACTTGTAAAACCCCTGGACTAACGTTAGTAAGAGTAGCTGAAACAAGATCAGAATCAATCATATCGTTAGACAAGTCATAAACTCCATAAGGCTCGAGTGCTGTTGCGTCATAGTTCATCGTAATGTCGTAACCAATAACACCCGAAACTGGGAATGCCGCAGAAGCAGAGATTGGCACACAGAATTCAGGAGTGTTGCATGGCTGTGTCAATGAACCCACTGCGTAAGGCTGAGTTGACGGATCCAACACATCGAGATTCACCGAAACCGACGTTGTTTGTGCGCCGTTACTGTCCGTTGCAACAGCAGTAAATTCAGCAGGGCCTGCCTGACTAACCCAGTTGACAGTATAAGGTGCAGTATTCGCAATGCCAACCGAAACACCATTTACAAAGAACTCCACGCTCACAATAGTTCCGTCAGCATCAGATGCCTGAGCCGTAATTGCAACTACATCCGGAGCAGTAAAATCGCTGGTTGAAAAAGGGAATGTGATGCTAACTACCGGAGCGATATTCGGGTTAACAGTAATGAGTATAACGTTCGAGGTAGTGCTAAGTCCATTATTGTCGGTTGCTACCGCAGTAATTGCCTGATCTTCACCCAAAGTGGCTGTCCAAACTACAGAGTATGGAGCGCTAACATCAGTTCCTACCAACACGCCATCCACAAAGAACTGAACTTGTGTTATGGTAGCAGCACCGGCTGCAGATGCGTTGGAACTCAGGGTAACTGCCGATCCTTCCACAGCTGTTTCAGGAGCATCAAGTGTAATACTTGGCGCTGAATTGCTGGAAACCGTAACATTGATCGTTTGTGTCTGAGCTGT